>NZ_JBHXMA010000005.1:193332-270879 GCF_042721035.1 Streptomyces sp. NPDC058464 | reverse complement strand
CCTGCCCCTATTTATTCGCAAAAAAAAAACGGGGGGGCCCCCCCCGGCGGGGGGCCCCACCACTTGGCACATCGGCGAGGTACTAGAAGACGGGCGTGCCGCCCTGCGTCAGCTTCCAGTTGGTGGCCGCGAAGGTCGACGGGTCGATGGTGCCCTTGGCCGTGGCGTAGGCGATCATCAGGTCCCGGACCTGGTTGGTGGAGCTGTACGCGGTCTCCGCGGCGGCGATGTGCGGGTAGCCGGAGCCGCCGTTGGCGCGGTAGTTGTTGACGGCGACGACGAAGACCTGGTCGTCGGCGACCGCCGCGCCGTCGTAGGTGAGGTTCTTGATGCGGGAGCCCTCGGCCGCCGCGATGTCGATCTCGTACGAGACGCCGGACGCGGTGTCGTACATGTAGTCCCAGAAGCTGTTGGCGTTGGTGAGGGTGGCGGTGTCCACCGCCGTGCCGGACGGGACCTGGTGGTAGTACTTCGCCGCGTACTCCAGGTAGTCCTTGAGCTGGGCGCCGGTCAGCTTCTTGCCGTACAGCGTGTTCTCGTAGATGTAGAGACCGGCGATGTCGCGGATCGTCACGTTGCCGGCCGGGATGTCGGCGGTACGGCTGAAGCACGCGGCCACCGAGATCAGCGGGAGCGCCGCGTCCGCCGCGGACAGGCCCGCCTTCACCGCCTCCGTCTGGACCTCGTGGATGAAGTCGATGGCGGGCACGTCCTTCCAGCAGGCCTCCGCCGTCGACATGTTCTGCGTGGAGGTGCCGATCGCCGTGTTGACGTACTTGACGACCAGGTTGTGGTCGGCGGTGAGGAGTTCGGTGATCCGCGGGTCCTCGGCGACCGTGTTGCTGTTCAGGGTGGTGGCGGTCTTCTTGGTGATCTTCCAGGAGTGGTTCACCAGCTCCAGCTCGAAGTCGAAGACGGAGAGGCGGTAGCCGTAGCAGTACGGCTCGGAGAGGAGGACCTCCTCGCCCGTCTCCGCGTTCTTCACCGTGTAGGTCGGGACGTCGACGTGGGTGTGGCCGACGAGGATCGCGTCGATGCCGGGGACCTGCTCGGCGACCAGGTTCGACGCGTTCTCCACGTAGGGGAGTTCGTCGCCCCACGACGTCGAGCCGTCCAGACCCGAGTGGTCGGTGAGGAAGACGACGTCACAGCCGAGGGCGCGCAGCCGCGGCACGTACTTCTTCGCCTGCTCGACCAGGCCCGTGAAGGCCATCTTCCCGGAGACGTTGTCCTTGTCCCACAGGGCGATGCCCGGGTTGGTGAGGCCGAGGATGCCGACCTTGATGTCCGGGCCGTGCGGGACCTTGATGTGCTTGACGGTGTAGGGCCGGAAGGCCGGCTTCAGCGTCTTGGCGTCCAGGGCGTTGGCACCCAGCAGCGGGAAGTCGCACTGCTTCTCGAAGGTGCGGATGACCTCTATGCCGTAGTTGAACTCGTGGTTGCCGAGGGCGGCCGCGTCGTAGCGCATCTCGTTCATGGCGACCGCCATGGGGTGCTTGGGGCCGCGCTTGCCGTCCTTGCCGGTGATCGGGTCGACGTTCGCGTAGTAGTACGCGAGGGACGTGCCCTGGATGATGTCGCCCGCGTCGACGAGCAGCACCCGGTGCTCGCCCTTCTCCTTGCGGAGGTTCTTCACCAGGGTGGCGATGCGCGCGATGCCGTACGTGTTGCCTCTGGAGTCCACCGGGGCCGCGTTGGTGTAGTAGTCCCAGTTGAAGACGTGGCTGTGCAGGTCGGTGGTGCCCAGGATGGAGAACGACCAGGTCTTGGGCGCCTTCGGGGGCTTGGCGTGGCCGTGGCCGGACTCGGCGGCCTGGGCGGTGCCGGTACCGACCGTTCCCGCGACGGCCACCGCAGCGCCGGTGACGGCGGACTTCTGCACGAACTCACGGCGGTTCATGGGATTGACGGGCATTCAGGGCTCCTGGGAAGGCGGAGAGGACGGGTGTGGCATGCGGGAGGCGGCGGGCTACCCGCGTAGATGCTGGCCGTCGCCCGTTACCGGCGTAACCACGGAAAGCCCAAGGGCCGGTCAAGGATTACCAAGACCGGCCCAAGTGCGTCGTCCAACCGCAGCTCTACAGGAACGAGTTGATCTCGATCGTCTCGTCCCGGCCCGGGCCCACGCCGATCGCGGAGATCGGGGCGCCGGACATCTCCTCCAGCGCCTTGACGTACTTCTGGGCGTTCTTCGGCAGGTCCGCGAAGGACTTCGCCTTGGTGATGTCCTCGGACCAGCCGGGCAGGGTCTCGTAGATCGGCTTCGCGTGGTGGAAGTCGGTCTGCGAGTACGGGAGTTCCTCGACCCGCTTGCCGTCGATCTCGTACGCGACGCAGACCGGGATCTGCTCCCAGCCGGTCAGGACGTCGAGCTTGGTGAGGAAGAAGTCGGTCAGGCCGTTCACGCGGGTCGCGTAGCGGGCGATGACCGCGTCGAACCAGCCGCAGCGGCGGTCGCGGCCCGTCGTCACACCGCGCTCGCCGCCGATCCGGCGCAGGGCCTCGCCGTCCGCGTCGAAGAGCTCGGTCGGGAACGGGCCGGCGCCGACGCGGGTCGTGTACGCCTTCAGGATGCCGATGACACGGGAGATCTTCGTCGGGCCGACACCGGAGCCGGTGCAGGCGCCGCCCGCGGTCGGGTTCGAGGACGTCACGAAGGGATACGTGCCGTGGTCGATGTCGAGGAGCGTGCCCTGGCCGCCCTCGAACAGGACGACCTTGTTCTCCTCCAGGGCCTGGTTGAGGACCAGGACCGTGTCGGCGACGTACGGGGCGAGCTTCTCCGCGTAGCCGAGCAGCTCCTCCACGACCTGCTCCACGGCGATCGCGCGCCGGTTGTAGAGCTTGGTCAGCATCTGGTTCTTGACGTCGAGGGCCGCCTCGACCTTCTGGGTCAGGATCGACTCGTCGTACAGGTCCTGGACCCGGATGCCGACCCGGTTGATCTTGTCGGCGTAGGTCGGGCCGATGCCGCGCCCCGTCGTACCGATCTTCCGCTTTCCGAGGAAGCGTTCCGTCACCTTGTCGACGGTCACGTTGTACGGCGTGATGATGTGCGCGTTACCGCTGATCATGAGCTTGGACGTGTCGACGCCACGCTCGTTCAGACCGCTCAGCTCGGAGAGCAGGACCGACGGGTCGACGACGACTCCGTTGCCGATGACCGGGATACAAGTAGGCGAGAGGATTCCGGAAGGGAGGAGGTGGAGCGCGTACTTCTGGTCGCCGACGACGACCGTGTGACCGGCGTTGTTGCCGCCCTGGTAGCGCACCACATAGTCGACGGATCCACCTAGCAGGTCCGTCGCCTTTCCCTTGCCTTCGTCACCCCACTGAGCACCGAGCAGCACAAGTGCGGGCACGCGCGTACACCCCTTCCGGGCGGGGCATGTCCAAGGTCAGGGGCGTGCGCGTAAGGTTCAGCGCCGCGTACCACCGCGGCCGTCGTTGGCCGCACAACCGTCGGACCGGATGCCCCGGAATAGACGAAGCCCCTGGCGCAATAGCGCAAGGGGCTCTTGCACAGTGATGCTACCCGAGGAAGCGAGGCACGACCGAGGTGGCGACATTCGCGACGTCCGATCAGCTGCTGGTGATCATCGATCCGGCGGCACGGGAAACGGACGGTGAGTCCGTCCGGATCGCGAAAGACGTGCTCAGCGCGGGTGCGGCCGCGAAGGTGTGCATGCCGGACGGCCCCGAGGAATTCGCCCGCGTACTGGCCCGCCGGGGCTCGCGGCGGCCGGTGGTCGTCGGCGACGACAGCGCCCTGGTCCGCACGGTGACCCTCCTGCACCGCCGGCGGGAGCTGGCCGGATGCGTGCTGTCCATGGTCCCGGTCGGGGGCGCGCTGAGCGTCGCGCACACGCTGGGGGTGCCCGCCGGTGCCGTGGCGGCGGCACGGGCGGTCCTGGACGGGGTGGAACGGCGCCTGGACCTGCTGGTCGACGACAGCGACGGGGTGGTGCTGGGCGCGCTGCGGATACCGCCGCTGGCGGCCGTGGCGATGGCTCCGGAACCGGTGCCGGATGCGCGCGGGTGGCTGCGGCCCTACCAGCACCTCGTACGGTCCCTGTCGGGTCCCCGACCGATCCCGGCCGTGCCCCGCCCCGGGCCGCCCGCGCGGCTGCGGGTCGAGGTCGACGGGGAGACGGTGATCGACCTGGACCAGCCCGTGGAGGGCATCTCGGTGACCCCGGGCGGCCTCGACGGGCTGGCCGAGGTGGAGGTGCGCCCGCTGTCGGTGGGCGCCGAGGCGACCCCGGTACGGGCCGCCGGGCGCACGGTGACGGTGACCGGCTCGGACTTCCGCTACCGGGCCGACGGCGGCGTGACGGGCCCGGTACGCCGCCGGACGTGGCGGGTGGTGGAGGGGGCCTGGGGGCTTACGGTGCCGGGGGCGCCGTAGCGGGTGACGTCGCAGGGAGCGGCTCCAAGCCGTCCGCGTCGCTCTCGTCCTTCAGGGCCACCCCGGTCCGTCCCAGCTCACGGCCCCTGCTCAGCAGCGCGGCCAGCTTGCCCGCCGCCGCCTCGTACGTCAGCCCCAGGGGCGGCCGGATGTTGCTCAGGCAGTTGCGGTCCGCGTCCGTGGTCACGCCGGGCACCGGCCGGTACGTCAGGTACGCGCCCAGGGAGTCCGCCGCCGACATGCCGGGCCGTTCCCCGATCAGGACGACCACCAGCGCCGTACCCATCGTGTGCGCGATGTCGTCGCCGAGGGCCACCCGGGCCTGTTCCGCGAGCACCACCGGGGCGATGCGCCAGCCGGTCAGACGGGCCGCCGTCGCCCGGACCACCGCCGCCGCGTGCTCGTGCACCGCCCGGCTGGACAGCCCGTCGGCGACCACGAAGACGACGTCCCGGTCACCGTCGGCCGGCAGGTGCGCCCGGTCCACGGGGTCGAGCCGGCGGCCCAGGTCGGGGCGCTGCAGGTAGGTCAGCCGGTCGCCGGCCGCGCTGCGGACCCGTACCGTCGGCAGGCCCGGCAGGCCCGCCGCCACCGCGTCCGGGTCGAACGGCGAGTGCACCGCGTCCCGGGCGGCCGCGTGGGCGGCCTGGAGGCCCAGGCGGTGCCGGGTGGGGAGGGCGGAGCCGGAGCGGCCGAGACCGATCCGCGCCTGGGTGTGGCGGCGCAGCAGCGGCCACAGCTCGTCGTTCCTGAGAGCCGTCTCGGTCATGCGGCCAGTTCCCTTCCGATCGCCGTCAGCGGATGGCCGCTGACCTCGCGCACCCCGCCGTCCTCCGCCAGCAGGCCGATCGACTCCAGCCAGGCCTCGAACTCCGGCGCCGGGCGCAGGCCCAGCACCTCGCGCAGGTACAACGCGTCGTGGTAGGAGGCCGACTGGTAGTTGAGCATGATGTCGTCGCCGCCCGGTGTGCAGATCACGAAGGAGGCGCCGGCGACGGCGAGCATGGTCAGCATGGTGGCGATGTCGTCGTCATCGGCGTCGGCGTGGTTCGTGTAGCAGATGTCCAGGCCCATGGGCAGGCCGAGGAGCTTGCCGCAGAAGTGGTCCTCCAGGGCGGCGCGCAGGATCTGCCGGCCGTCGTAGAGGTACTCCGGGCCGATGAAGCCGACGACGGTGTTGACGAGGAGCGGGTCGTAGCGGCGGGCCACCGCGTACGCCCGTGCCTCCACGGTCTGCTGGTCGACGCCGTGGTGCGCGTCGGCCGACAGGGCGCTGCCCTGCCCGGTCTCGAAGTACATGACGTTGTCGCCGACGGTCCCCCGGCGCAGCCCGCGCGCCGCCTCGTACGCCTCGTCGAGCAGCGGGAGGGTCACCCCGAAGGAGGCGTTCGCCGCCTGGGTGCCGGCGATGGACTGGAAGACCAGGTCGACCGGGGCGCCGCGCTCCATCAGGTCCACGCTGGTGGTGACGTGGCACAGCACGCAGGACTGGGTGGGGATGGCGTAGCGGCCGATCACTCCGTCGAGGAGTTCCAGCAGGTCGCGGACCGCCTTGGGGCTGTCCGTCGCCGGGTTGATGCCGATCACCGCGTCGCCGGAGCCGAGGAGGAGGCCGTCGAGGAGGGCGGCCGCCACGCCCGCCGGGTCGTCGGTGGGGTGGTTGGGCTGGAGCCGGGTGGCGAGCCGCCCCGGCAGGCCGATCGTGGAGCGGAACGCGGTGACCACGCGCACCTTGCGGGCGACGGCGACCAGGTCCGCGTTCCCCATCAGCTTGGACGCGGCGGCGGCCATCTCCGGCGTGATCCCCGGCGCCACGGCGGCCAGCGCCCCGCTGTCCGCCGCGAGCAGCCACTCCCGGAACTCGCCGACGGTCAGCCCGGCGACGGGTGCGAAGGCGGCCGCGTCGTGCGTGTCCAGGATCAGCCGGGTCACGTCGTCGTCCTCGTACGGGATCACCGGATCGGTCAGGAAGGTCGCGAGCGGCACCTCGGCGAGCGCCCAGCGGGCCGCGACCCGTTCCCGGGCGCTCGCGGCGGCGAGGCCGGCCAGCCGGTCGCCGGAGCGTTCCGGGCTCGCGGCGGCCAGCAGGCGGGCCAGGGAGTCGAAGCGGTGGCGTTCGCCGCCGAGGGTGGCCGTGTACGTGCTCATGGCGGCGACCGTACGAGCCGGGTGTTGCCGACAGATTGCGTCAGATTTCTAAAGGTCTGGTTGACAAACATTTAACGCCCCGAGACCCTCTACCGACTCATTCGGCCTACAGAGTTCCGGTCCAGTACAGCCAGCGAACAGCAGGAGAGGGGCCATCCCGATGGCAGTGGACGAGGGAGTCGCCCCGGCGACGCAGACAGGCGGCGAGGGCACGGTTCACCGGCTGAAGCCCAACGCGATCGGCCTGCTCGGGGTGGTCTTCATGGCCGTCGCGACCGCCGCGCCGATCACCGCCATGACGGGCAATGTGCCCTTCATGGTGTCGTCGGGCAACGGCATCGGCGCCCCGGCGAGCTATCTCGTCGCAATGGTCGTCCTGGCAATCTTTTCCGTCGGCTTCACGTCGATGGCGAAGCACATCACCTCGACGGGTGCCTTCTACGGCTTCATCTCCTACGGCCTGGGCCGCACCGCGGGCCTGGCGTCGGGGCTGCTCGCCACCTTCGCGTACGTCGTCTTCGAACCGGCGCTGATCGGCATCTTCTCGGTCTTCGCCAACACGACCCTGAAGGACCAGACCGGACTCGACGTCCCGTGGTGGGCGTTCGCGATCCTGATGCTGGCCATCAACGCGACCGGCACCTGGTTCGGCGTCAGCGTCGCCGAGAAGCTGCTCGTCGTCCTCCTCGGCACCGAGGTGACCGTCCTCGCTGCGATGGCGATCTCGGTCGCCCTGCACGGCGGCGGCCCGCACGGCTTCACCTTCGGCCCGGTCAACCCGGTCAACGCCTTCAAGGGCACGAGCGCCGGCCTCGGCCTCTTCTTCGCCTTCTGGTCCTGGGTCGGCTTCGAGTCCACCGCCATGTACGGCGAGGAGTCCCGCGACCCGAAGAAGATCATCCCCAAGGCGACGATGATCTCGGTCCTCGGCGTCGGTGTCTTCTACGTCTTCGTCTCCTGGATGGCCATCACGGGCAACGGCGAGGCGGAGGCCGTGAAGGCCGCCTCCTCCGCGAACCCGCTCGCGCTCTTCTTCAACCCGACCGAGCACTACGTCGGCCACTGGGCGGTCGTCCTCATGCAGTGGCTGATGATCACCGGCTCGCTGGCCTGCGGCATGGCCTTCCACAACTGCGCCGCCCGCTACATGTACGCACTGGGCCGGGAAGGCGTCCTCCCCTCGCTCCAGCGCACCGTCGGCCGCACCCACGCCCGGCACGGCTCCCCGCACGTCGCGGGCCTGGTCCAGACGGTGATCTCCGCCGTCCTGATCGCCGCGTTCTGGATCGCGGGCAAGGACCCGTACAACGCCCTCTACGTCCTGCTCGCCATCCTCGGCACCATGGCGATCCTGGTGGTGCAGGCGGTCTGCTCGTTCGCGGTCCTGGTCTACTTCCGTCGCAACCACCCCGAGAGCCGGCACTGGTTCAAGACCTTCGCCGCCCCGCTCGTCGGCGGTGTCGCGATGCTCGCCGTGGTCGTCCTGCTGGTGTCCAACATGGGCGTCGCGGCCGGCACGGAGTCCGGCTCGCTGCTGCTGAAGGCGACGCCGTGGCTGGTGGCGCTGGTGGCGGCGACGGGCGTCGGCTACGCGCAGTACCTCAAGCACCGGGCACCGGAGCGGTACGCGCTGCTGGGGCGGACGGTGCTGGAGGAGACGAGGGAGCGGTAGGGCAGGGACAGCAGGGGCGCCTGGGACACCGGGGGCGGCCGGTCATGGAAGTGCGGTGAAGCTTCCTCCGTTCCCACGGCCGCCCCCCGGTGTGCCTCCGTAAAGTGCGCCCATGTCGGATGAACTGCCAACTGGCCTTACCGGCGCAGAAGTTGGCTTACGCAGGGTCGTCGGCCGCCGCAGGGCGGCCGCACCTGTCGCCGCCCTCGGCCTCGTCGTCGGCGGCGTCGGCGTCGGCGTCGCGGCGGGTGCCGGGAGCGCGGACGCGGCTTCCGCCACGGTCGAGTTCGCCTGTACGTTCCCGGGCCTGGGCGGAGCGCCGATGACCGCGTCGATCGTGTGGAACTCCTCGGACACCTACACCGTCGGCCGTCCCACCCCACGCGTGCCGATCGAGGCCACGACCACGGTCGACCCCCTCGTCCCGCAGTGGCTCCGCGTCTTCGGGGCGACCAGCATCCAGGGCTCGGCCGAGGCGGCCACCGTGGTCTCCGCGCCCGGCGGGGACACCGACAGGACCTTGCCGCTGGACATCCCGGTGACCCAGCTCCCGTCGTCCGGCCCGCTGACCCTGAGGGCGGACGGGGCCATGCCGCCGCTGCGCTTCACCCGGGCCGGCACGGCGAAGGTCTCCGTCGGCGACGTGACCCTGCACCTCACCCCGCGGACGGCGGACGGCAGCCCGACCCAGCTGGGCACGGTGAACGCCTCCTGCGGGCCGGCCTCCGGGCAGAGCGGCGTCGTGACGTCACTCCGGATCCTGCCCGCGACCCGGCCACGCCCGACGCCGACCGGGACGGGCGCGGGGACGGGGACGGGTGCGGGGACGGGTACGGGTACGGGTACGGGTACGGCTGCCGGGGGTGCTGGATCCGGTTCGGGTGCGAGCGGGGGTGCCTCCGGTGCGGGGGCCGGCCGGGGCACTTCGCACGGCACCGGGCCCACCGGCGGCCCCGGCCCCTCCCGCACCCCCGACCCGAGCGGCTCGGCCACCGCCGGCGGTACGCCGAGGGCGTCGAAGGCGGCCGTACCCCGCGGCGCCCCGACGGCCGGCGCCCCCGAGACCGCCTCCGACCTGCACACCTCCGCCCAGGACCGCACCCCCTTACCGGTCTCGTTGCGGGCGGCGCTCGGAGTGCTGGCCGTGGCCTCGGTCGCGTTCGGGAGCGCGATGTGGTTCAGGCGGCGCCGGGGGGAGGATGGCTGAGGAGCCGGCCGGGGGCGATGGGGGCGGTCCTTCTCCCGGCAACGAACCGGCGTTCCACCAGACTTCCGTCCAGAACGGCGACGGAACGCAGATCAACGCCCAGAAGATCGGCGCGGTGCACGTCCACGTCCATCTCAGGCAGTGGTGGGTCGAACTGGCCAGGGTGATCCGCAGACTGGCCCGGGGAGCGGACAGACCGGCCGCGACGGCGGAGGAGTTGGCCCGGACAGCCGACGAACTGGCTTCGGCGGTCGGGAAGCGCTGGCAGGCCGAGGCCAGGCTCCGCCGGCTCGACGATCCGATGCGGTTGCCCGTGTTGTGGGCGAAGGCGGACGAGGAGACGTTCGAGTCGGACCACCCCGAGAACGTCTGGGGGGACCGGGCCGAGGAGAGCCTGACCGGAGATCTGGACCGGATCGCCGAGCTCCACGAACGCCTTCCGTACCGCCGGCTCGTGGTGCTGGGCGACGTCGGTTCGGGAAAGACAGTGCTCAGCCAGCGGTTCGTACTGGAGCGGCTGGCGGGCCGTGAACCCGGCGCGGCCGTACCCGAGATCTTCAGCCTCGGGTCGTGGAACCTGGACGAGGACTCGCTCGACGCCTGGCTGAGCCGCCAGCTGATCCGCGACCAGCCGTGGCTGCGCGCCCTCACCGCCGACGGAAGGACCACACTGGCGGACGAGCTGGTGCGCGGGAACCTGATCATGCCCGTCCTGGACGGCTTCGACGAGATCCCCGAACGACTGCGGGACAAGGCCCGCAACCAACTCGACGACGCCTCCCGGCCGTACGTCCTCACCAGCCGCGTCGACGCCTACCGACAAGCCGTGCTGGACACCAGGGGGCTGCATCGGGCCGCCGTGATCACCTTGGTCGGTCTCTCCCCTGTCGCCGCGGTGGAGTATCTGCGGCTCAGCAGTCCGCCGAAGGCCGGATCCGGCTGGAAACAGGTGCGGCAGGAGATGTCGGCCGACCCCGACGGCCCACTGGGCACCGCCCTGTCCACGCCCCTGATGGTCCACCTGGCCGCGATCGTCCACGGCGAGCGCGGTACGGGCGGCCCCGAGGGCGCGGCGCGCGGACCGGAGGCGCTGCTGAGAGCCGGGCGGTCGGGCACCCGCGACACGGTCGAGGACGGCCTGCTGAGCGGTTTCCTTCCCGTCGTCTACCGGGACGGGACCGAAGACGACGACCGTGCGCGGGTCCAGGAGTGGCTCGGCTATCTCGCTCACCAGCTCGGCGACGGACATGACCTCAAGTGGTGGGAGCTGGGCAGCAGAACGCTGAGCCGTCCCACGCGCACGGTCTTGGTCGGGACGGTGACCGGGCTCGCCTTCGGGCTCCTCGACATGCTCGTGCTCTGGTCGCTGATGCCGTTCGTGGTGCCCAAACCCCCGTACTGGGTCGCGGCCGTGCCCCTCAACGGAGCCTTCCTCGGGCTGCTGACGGGAACGGGGTTCGGGCTGGTGAACGCGCTCACGCACGGGGGCAGGGCGCGGGTACCGGCCGGTGTCACCATGCGGCTCCTCGGTGGAACGCGGCCGTCCCGCCGGACGTTCGGCCGCAGGCTGCTGGTCGGGCTCACCGGCGGATTCGGGTTCGGGTTCGTCACCTGGCTCGCGACCGGGCTCGCAGTCGGCGCCGTGAACGGAACGGCACTCGGGCCGACCCTGCTGACCGGGCTGCGCTACGGGCTCGCGGGCGGACTGGGGTCCGGGCTGGCCCTCGGGCTCGCCTACGGCGGCGGAGGCGGCGGGCCCGCGGTCAGACGCCTGCGGCTCAGGGGTGTGATCCGGCACTTCAGGCGGGTGGTCGGACCACGGCTGATGATCGGATACGCGGCCGCGTTCTCGGCCGGGCTCGTGTTCTCGATCGTGGGCCCGCTGGTGACCGACCTGGCGACGGGAGACGGGGCCGCACTCGGGACCGTGCTGGCCTCCGCGGTCGCCAGCGCCCTCGGCTACGGGCCCGTGGTCGGACTCGCGTACGCCCTGTCGGCGGCACTCGCCGCCCCGCTCCCCGCCGGCTCCACGAACGACCCCGCCCGCCTCCTGCGGACCAGCCGCACGGCGGTACTCCAGCAGTCGCTCGCGAACACGCTGGTCTTCGGGGTGGTGGGCTGGCTGTTCTACGGGAGGGCCGGCGACATCCCGGACTGGGCGTACTTCACGCTCGTCCTCGGGCTCGGACTCGGCCTCGCCTACGGGCTCGCGCTGACCGCCTGGGGCCACTGGATCGCGCTGTCCCGCGTCTGGCTGCCGCTGACCGGCCGGCTGCCCCGGGATGTGGACGCCTTCCTGAAGGACGCCCACCGCCGAGGCGTCCTGCGCCACTCGGGCGCCGTGTACCAGTTCCGCCACGCCCTGCTCAAGGAACACCTGGCGCGCATGTACAAGGACGAGGAGGAGAAGGGATGAGCGGGGTCACTCCGCGCCGAACAGCTCCTCCCGGCGCACCCGCCACCGCTCCATCATCTCCGCGATCTCCCCGTCCACGAACTCGAAGAAGGCGAGCGTCTCGGCCATCCGCCGCCCCGCCGGGGTCTCGCGGCCGAGGCTGGTGACGCCTTCCCTGAGGGCGGTCTCCCAGCGCTTGATCACGGCCTCGCGGTTGGTGAGCGCCTCGTACCACTGGTTGCTGTGCACCCGGTACCGCTCCCGCCGCGACCCCGGCTCACGCTCCCGCGCCACCATGTGCTGCTGCGCCAGATAGCGCACCCCGCCGGACACCGCCGCCGGGCTGACCTGGAGCTGCTCGCCCAGTTCCGCGGAGGTCAGGGTGGACGAGTCGGAGGCGAGCAGGGCAGCGAAGATGCGGGCGGGCATGCGCTGCATCCCGGCCTCGACGAGCTGCGCCGCGAAGGACTCGACGAATTTCGACACGGCCTCCGTGTCCCGGCCACCGGCTGTTTCCGTCATGGGCTCACCCTATCCAAGCTTCAGACACTTCCTTAACTTCACAATTTTCTGAAAGAAGCGTACGTTCTGAACCATGACGAAGGCAATCACGGTCGCCGGGCTCCACAAGTCCTTCGGCCGCACCCAGGCCCTGGCCGGCCTCGACCTGTCCGTCGAGGCCGGCGAGGTGCACGGCTTCCTCGGTCCCAACGGCTCCGGGAAGTCGACCACGATCCGGGTGCTGCTCGGCCTGCTGCGCGCCGACTCGGGCGCCGCGCAGATCCTGGGCCGCGACCCCTGGGCGGACGCCGTGGAGGTGCACCGCCGGATCGCCTACGTCCCCGGCGACGTGACCCTCTGGCGCAGCCTCTCCGGCGGCGAGGTCATCGACCTCTACGGCCGGCTGCGGGGCGGACTCGACACGGCGCGCCGGTCCGAACTCATCGACCGCTTCGAACTCGACCCGACCAAAAAGGGCCGCACCTACAGCAAGGGCAACCGGCAGAAGGTCGCCCTGGTCGCCGCGTTCGCCTCCGACGTGGACCTGCTGATCCTCGACGAACCGACCTCCGGCCTCGACCCCCTGATGGAGGAGGTCTTCCAGCGCTGTGTGGAGGAGGCGCGGGAGCGGGGCCGGACGGTCCTGCTGTCGTCCCACATCCTCAGCGAGGTCGAGGAGTTGTGCGATCGGGTCAGCATCATCCGGGGCGGCCGTACCGTCGAGTCCGGCTCGCTCGCCGACCTGCGCCACCTCACCCGTACCAGCGTGACCGCCGAACTCGCCGGTCCGCCCAACGGGTTGGCGCATCTCCCCGGCGTCCACGACCTCGACGTCCAGGGCCGTCGCGTCCGTCTCCAGGTCGACACCGACCAGCTCACGGCCGTACTCAGGTCGTTGAGCGAGACCGGCGTACGATCCCTGACCTCGACGCCCCCGACCCTGGAGGAACTCTTCCTGCGCCACTACCAGGACCAGGACGCGGCGGCCGCCCGATGAGCACCCTCGCCGGCACCGGCACCCTGCTGCGCTTCGCGCTCCGCCGCGACCGGGTGACGACCCCGGTGTGGATCGCGGTCAACGCCCTGATGGTCCTCTCCATGCCGAGCACCCTGCAGAGCCTGTACGGCACGGCGGCCGAACGCACGGACCTGGTCCGCCAGTTGCAGACCAACGCCTCCTTCCGCGCCCTGATCGGCCCGCTCCACGACACCTCTCTCGGAGGCCTGACGGCGTGGCGGGTGGGCGTGTACGCCGGTCTCCTCGCGGCCGTGACCAGCCTGCTCGTCGTCGTACGCCACACCCGCGACGAGGAGGAGACCGGCCGCGCGGAGCTCGTGGCGTCGGGCGCGGTGGGCCGCCGGGCGGCCCTGACCGCGGCCCTGCTGGCGGCGGCGGTGGCCAACGGGGTGCTGGCCCTGCTCATCACCGCGGGCCTGGCGGGGCAGGGCGCGGCCGGGGCGCTGTCCCTCGGCCTCGGCGTGGCCGCCACCGGCATGGTCTTCGCGACGACGGCGGCGATCGCCGCCCAGCTCACGGAGAGCGCCCGGCTGGCGAGGGGCCTCACCGCCGCCGTCCTGGGCGCGGCCTTCGTGCTCCGCGCGGCGGGCGACTCGGCGACCGGCGACGGCTCCTCGCCGTGGACGTGGGTCTCCCCTCTGGGCTGGCTGGAGAACCTGCGGCCCTTCGCCGGCGAACGCTGGTGGGTGCTGCTCCTGTTCACGGCCGCGGTGCTCGCACAGGCGGCGGTGGCCTACGTCCTGGCCGGGCGGCGCGACCTCGGCATGAGCTTCTTCCCCACCCGCCCTGGCCCGGCCGCCGGCCGCCTCGGCTCCGCCGCCGCGCTCGCCTGGCGGCTGCAGCGGGGCGGTGTGCTCGGCTGGTCGCTCGGCTTCTTCCTGGCCGGCGTGGTCTACGGCGGCCTGACCCAGGGCGCGGCCGACCTGGTCGGCGACAACGACAACGCGCGCCGGATCTTCGAGCGGATGGGCGGCCGGAACGGGCTGACGGACGCGTTCCTCGCCTCGATGATCGGGACGCTGGGGCTGCTCGCCGCGCTGTACGTGGTGGCATCGGTCCTCCGCCTCAACGGCGAGGAGACCTCGGGCCGCACCGAACCGCTCCTGGCCTGCGCGGTGGGCCGGCTGCGCTGGGCGGCCGGCCACCTGACGATCGCGTTCGCCGGATCGGCCCTGATCATGCTCCTCGCCGGAGCGGGTTTCGCCGTCGGCTACGGCAGGCAGGTGGGCCCGGTCCTGGGCGCCTGCCTGGTGCAGCTCCCGGCGGTCTGGCTGATCGGCGGCCTGGCGCTGCTCCTGTACGGCGTGGCACCCCGCGTCTGTGCCCCCGCGTCCTGGGGCGTGGCCGTGGCGGTCCTCCTGATCGGCTGGGTGGGCCCGGCCCTGAACGCCCCGCAACTCGTCCTGGACCTCTCCCCCTTCGCCCACCTGCCGAAGCTGCCGGGCGGGGGGATGGAGTGGGGGCCGGTGGCGCTCCTGCTCGGGCTGGCGGCGGTGCTGACGGCCGCGGGGCTGGCGGGTCTGCGGAGGCGGGACCTCACGGCCTGAGGGGCGGGCGGGGGTGCAACCGTTCGACGGCCCGCTGTGTCCTCCCTCCCGTCACGGACACACACGGGACGGACGACGGGGGGGCGCGGTCCGGACCTCGGCCCGGGCGCGGTCCAGGAGATCCGGCTCAAGTCCCGCGGTCTGGGCGCGTCCTGACACCGGCCGCCTGTTCGTTTGGCACAAATACCGTCCGGGACAGGGCAGTTGACGGCAAGGGGTGGTCTACTTCGTTACATGCGTCTTCCGGACGACACGCGCGTCACGCTGCTCATGGGTGCGGCCGTCGGAGGGTTCACGGCAGTGCTCTTCCTCGTCGTCGAGTTGTTCTTGCCAGTGCCGTGGCAGTGGAAGGTGCCCCTTCCCATCGCCGCATTCGTGATCGGGTTCTTACTCATCGCCACGACGCTGGGCGACGAGGAGCAGGCCGCGGACCGGCGGGAGAACAGCCGCGTGATCCTGCTCGCCTGGGCAAGCCTCAACGGGGGGCGTTGCGAGACCGACCCGGCGGCGTTCACCACCGACGGGGAAGGGTGGGAGCTGCCGACGAGCCCGCACTTTCGCGGGTCGCTGCTGGCCGTGGGCCACCGGGACGGCGTCGAGGTGGGCATCAGCTGCTCCACGCACCGGGACCCCGAGACGGGCACCGATATGCCCATGACGGTCCTGGTCCGCCTCGCCGAGGAGCGGTCGCCCGCACGGGTGCAGTACCGGAAGATGCACCGACTGGGTCTGGGGCAGCACGCGGAGTCGGTGGCGATGGGCGGCCGGGAGCTGTGGGTGAAGTTCGAGGGCTGGCCGAGTGATTTCGTGGAGCTGAACGCGCAGGTCGACGCAGTCGTGCGGTTGGCGGCGAGCCTGCCGGAGACGTGACGCGACCGGCTGACAGCGGACTCTCAGTCGATGTACTGCTTGAGTTCCTCGGTGTCGAGTTCGATGCCGACGGGATCGGGGAGAGAGACCTTGCCCCCGAGCTTCACCACGTGGATGTCCCGGTATCCGTCCTCCGGGTCGGGGTTGCTGTGCACGAGGGTCGAGAGACTGTCGCGGTCGATCAGCAAGTAGACCGGGATTCCTGCCTCGGCGTAGGCGTGGGGTTTCTCGCCCCGGTCCCGGTTGTGGGTGTCCGAGTCGTACGACGTGACCTCGACGACCATCAACACCCCACGGGTCTCGGCCCAGTCCCCCTGCCCTGCGAAATGCCCCACGGGTGCGAGGGCACCATCGGGCCGGGCCCGGCCTCGGCGGTACGCCTCCACTTTCAGCCCCTGTGTCGGATTGAGGTCGAGTTCCGGCCGAGCCCGCATGCACTGGCGGATCAACCACATGATGATCGAGCCGTGGTCGCCGTTCGTCACCTTCTTGACCCCGATCCGTCCGTCGATGAATTCGAGCCTGACGGTGTCGTCCACGCGCTCGGCGAATTCTGAGATTCGATCGAACACGTCCACCGACATCTGGGACGAGGTGCGCTCTGCCATAACCGTCATGGTGCCTCCCTTCGCAGGCAGACACCAGCTTGACGAGTCACTCGCGTACATCACCCGGAATCAGTCGCTGATCAGCCGAACCGATGATCACCCCACCTCCACCCGCAACCCCTCAAGCCCCCGGATCACGAAGTTCGGCTTCCGGTCCGGTTCCGCCGCCAGGGTCAGGGTCGGTGCCCGTTCCAGCAGGGCCGTCATGGAGGCGGCCAGTTCGATGCGGGCCAGCGGTGCGCCGATGCAGTAGTGGATGCCGGCGCTGAAGGAGATGTGCGGGTTGTCGCGGCGGGTCAGGTCGAGGCGGTCGGGGGACGCGAAGACGTCGGGGTCGTGGTTGGCGGAGCCGAAGAGCATGGCGATCTCGGCGCCGCGCGGGATCGTGGTCCCGTCGATCTCGATCTCGTCCAGCACCCAGCGTTCGAAGAGCTGGAGCGGGGTGTCGTAGCGCATCAGCTCCTCGATCGCGGTGGGGATCAGGGAGTGGTCGGCGCGGAGGGCGGCGAGCTGGGCGGGGTTGCGGAAGAGGGCGTACCAGCCGTTGACCGTGGCGTTGACGGTGGCCTCGTGGCCGGCGTTCAACAGGAGTACGGCGGTGGAGATCATCTCCTGCTCGGTGAGGCGGTCGTCGTCCTCGTCGTGCGCGGCGATGAGCCCGGAGATCAGGTCGTCGCCCGGCTCCTTGCGCCGCTCGGCGATCAGCTCCCGCAGGTAGTCGGAGAACTCCACGGAGGCCCGGACCGCCTTCGTCGCCGTCTCCTCCGACGGGCTCAGCTCGTACATCCCGCAGATGTCCGCCGACCAGGGGCGCAGCGGGGCGCGGTCCGACTCCGGGATGCCGAGCATCTCGGCGATGACGGCGACGGGGAGGGGCTCGGCGACATCGGTGAGCAGGTCGCCGCCGCCGATGGCCACCAGGCCGTCGACGAGTTCTCCGGCGAGCCGGGCCACGTACGGCTTGAGCCGCTCGACCGTGCGCGGGGTGAACGCCTTCGACACCAGGCGGCGGATGCGGGTGTGGTCCGGCGGTTCGAGGTCGAGCATGCCGTGGTCGTTGAGCGTGTGGAACGGCTCGTGCTCGGGGGCCGGCGCGGTCCGCCCGAAGTCCTCGTGCGTGAACCGGTGCTGGTACGTCCGCCCCAGCCGCCGGTCCCGCAGCAGCGCCGAGACGTCGGCGTGCCGTGGAACCAGCCACTGGTCGGTGGGCTCGAAGTACTGCACCCGGCCCCGGGCGCGGAGCTCGGCGTAGGTGGGGTACGGGTCGGCCAGGAAGTCCGGGTCCCAGGGGTCGAAGGCTGCCATGGACGGACGTTAGACCGCCGGTCCCCCTCCTGACCAGGGGTGTCTCAGTGCTCAGGCGGCGGGCAGGTTCCAGTACTGCCAGGCGTACGGGCCGCAGTTGCGGAGGTTGACGCCCGCGTGCTCGCTCGGGTCACCGCTGTTCTGGATGCTCAGGCACTGGTTGTCGACCTCGGTGCGCAGCCAGTTGCCGTCCTTGTACCAGCGCTGGTTGGCCAGCCCGTGGCAGTCGCCGACGACCTGGGCGGCGGCGTTGACCTCGCCGTTCCGCACGTCGAGACAGTGCTGTTCGGCGCCGTTGACGAGCTTCTTGCCGGACCGGTTTGCCGTTGAGGTGCGTGGTGATCTGGAAGTACCGCGGCACCGCGGCCGCCTGGACGGGCAGGGCGGTGGCGAGGAGGGGGACAGCGGTCAGCGCGAGGGCGGCCAGGCCGCGCTCCAGGTGCTTGATCCTGATCTTTTGTGTAGCGGGGACGCCCGTCCCGCCAACAGGCTGCGAGCTGCGGCTTCACCCGATCGGCGGAGCGGTTTCACCGGGCCCGTCCGGCACGACCTTGAGGTGATCGATGAGGGCGGCGAAGGCAGGGGTGGGGAAGGAGAGGGTGGCGCGGGTGGGGGCTTTGGAGTCGCGGACGGCTATTCGGGTGGGGAGGGTGGCGATTTCGACGCAGGTGTCGCCGTCACCTCCGCTGGAGTAGGTCGACTTCCGCCAGTGCATTCACAGTTCCTTCGCCACCCGGTCAATGAGATCCCGTGACGCCGCCGGATCCAGGGAGGCATTCTTCACCTGGCGAAACAGGGTGCGCAGCTTTCCCAACTGCGCCTCCGCATCGCAGAAACCAGCACCGGTGGGCGAGTCACGCAGCCCGGTGTCCAACTTGGGCACGGGACCACCCAAGTACATCATCGAATCTCCGGCGCCGGCGAAACCCTCGTAGCCGACGGGGATGACTCGCACCGTCGCATGGCCCGCATCGATCTGGTCCAGCATGTAACGGAGTTGAGCGAGGGACGTCCGGCGATCCGATACATGGACGCGCAGGGCGAACTCGTGGATGACCGTCTCGTACGGAGTGGGGTTGTCCCCCTCGATGACGACCCGCCGCTTCAGCCGATGCTCCACACGGGAGGCCACCTCGCTCTCGGGCAGCTCGGGACGCATGTACGTGTAGACCGCGCGGGCGTAGTCGGCGGTCTGCAGCAGTCCGGGGACAAGCATGATGACGACCTCGCGCAGGAACGTCGCGTGGTGCTCGGCTTCGGCAGTGTCGAGGAACACCGGCGGAAGCACGTTCCGGTACTCCTCCCACCAGCCGCGCGTGCGGTCGGTCGCCATGGCCACCAACGCTTCGATCAACGCCTCGTCCATGCAGGCATAGTGCGCAGCGAGGCGACGCACCCGTTCCTCGCTGACACCCGCGAAGCCAAGCTCCATCTGGCTTATCTGGGCCGAGGTCGAATTCAGCGCAGCGGCCACGTCACGCGCTTTCAGTCCGGCCGCGTCGCGCAGCCGCCGTAGCTCGGTGCCCAGGCGCACCTGCCGTGCGGTGGCATGGCCTCTCAGCGGCATCCGCCCTCCTGCCCTCAACACCCGTGTCGGCGAGCCTCTTTCGAGTGCCAGATTACGCCAGCGGGTTGCAGCGGCAATAATTATTGCCCTACCGTCAGTGACGCCACGCACACCCTGCGGAACCCCGGGCCCCCGGAAGCGCACCGCTCCGCCCTGCCACGGCGGCTGTGGCAATGCCACCGCCCGACGACCGCAACCCCCCACCACCCGGACGGAGTTCACGCATGCCCGGAAGCGACTCCTGGGAGTACTCGCTCTACGTCCCGAACGACCCCAGAGCCGTCCCGATCTGTCGCCGCACGCTACGGATGATCCTCACCATGCACGGCCTGGTCACGCTGGTCGACACCGCCGAACTCCTCGCGGCGGAGCTGGTCTCCAACGCCGTACGGCACACCAAGGGGCCGGTGGCCCTGCGGGTGCGTCACGCGGGCGGGGTGCTGCGGGTCGGCGCGTGGGACGCGGACCCCGAACCCCCCGTCTTCCCGGGCGGATCGGACACCTTTGCCGACGGCGGCAGAGGGCTCGCCCTCGTCCGGGCCTGCTCCGACCTGTGGGGCTGGCAGCCACTGTCCAGGTTCGGCAACCGGGGCAAGTACGTGTGGTGCGAACTTGCCGCGGCGTGAGGCGCCGCCTAGTGCCAGCCGTGCCCGGACCCGGGGACCGTCACCGGCTTCCCTCGGAAGCATCCGACGGAGTACGGATACTCTCCGTTGAGGTGGTAGTGGTACATGACGACCTTCCGGCCGTCCCACGTGATCGCGTGGGTGTGGCCGTGGCAGACGTCCAGGTCGCTGTTCTTCACGATCTTTCCGTCCTCGCCGCGGGGGCCGAAGATCCCGAAGCCGTCGATGGCGTATCCCACGAGCGGTGAGTGCCGGGCACGGGAACCGGTGTTCGTGGCCGCGCTCGAGGACTTGCTGCCGAAACAGGTCTGCGAGGGGCCGTGGTAGTGGTACTGCGTGTCGTACGGATGGCCCCAGCAACGGTCCAGCGGCAGGGCCGCGTTGGGATCGACCGGCCGGTCCTCCGCGTCGGTGGCCACCTCCAGGTGGAAGGTGCCGCCCGCCAGTGCCATCCCGGTCGTCAGCTGGTCGATACAGGTGGGCTGCGCCCGGACGGACGGTTCGCGGGGGACGGTGACGTCGAGGTTCCACGGCTCGATGGGGATCGCGGCGGCGTTGGGGTATCCGTGCGCGGGAATCTCCGCGTAGTACGGGTAGGCGGGGGTGCCCTGCTGCACGGGGAAGCGCCCGGTGGAGTGGTCCGGGAGCCCGTTGCCCTGGAAGCGCCGCCCGGTCGCGGTCGTCGTCACCTTCAGGTACTTGTGCCAGTGCATGGTCCCGGACACGAACGGGCGCTTGCGTACGTCGATCACACCGTGCGCGTCGATCCACGGGCGGTCGGGCCGGGTGAGGGTCCCGCCCTTGCAGGCGAAGAGGGTGTCGCGCGCGGGCGAGGCGATCGACGTGCCGGTAGGGGGTGTACGCAGGCGGGTGATGAGGGTGCCGCCTCCGCCGTTTCCTCCACCTCGCACCTCTTCGGCCGCCCGTACGGGATGAGGCACGACCGCTGCCACGGCCGCGGAGCCGGCCGGGGCCGTCGACGGCCCCAGGAGCGCACAGGCGGCACTTCCCGCCACGGCAACGGATCTGAGTACGCCGCGCATGAAGGCTCCCCATCTCGGCAAGGAAGAGACGGGCGGCGAGCCGGCCTTCCGGCCCGGTTCCCGCCGCCCGCATCACCTCACCACGCGCGGCTGCCGCTGCCCCGCCGACACGTACGCGCGTTCGGGTGAGCCCGCGTCCGTCAGGGCGTGTAACGCCGGTCCGTCAGGGACTGCTGGTGGCCGGTGGGGTGCCAGGGCTGGGGGATCGGGGCGGGGGCGGCGGGGGTGTCGGCGTCGGCCCAGTCGCGTTGGCCGCCCACGACCTCGGGGTCGAACATGACGATCGCCGCGGCCAGGATCAGGGCCGCCACCGGGCCGGCCAGCATGAGCAGGAGGAAGGCCAGCAGGCTCGTCGAGGACTGGCCGCCCGTCTGCATCTGGGCGACGTGGACGCTCACCGCGGCCATCCCGGTGTAGTGCATGGTCGAGACGGCCGCGCCCATCACCAGGCTGGCGCCGATCGTCGCCCAGACCGCGCTGATCGACACCGCCGCCCAGAGCGCGGCGGTCGCGGCGACCACGGCGATCACCACGGAGAGGACGACGACCGTGGTGTCGTAGTGCACGCTGCCGCCGGTGTTCATGGCGGTCATGCCGAGGTAGTGCATCGCCGCCACGCCGAGGCCGGTGAGGACTCCGGCGGTGCCGAGGGTGACGGGGCCCGAGCCCCGGTAGCCGACCAGGAAGACGCCGACGGCGACCACCGCGATGGCGACGAAGAGGCTCAGCACCGTCCGGCCGGTGTCGTAGCTGACCAGGGCGCCGTCGACGCTGAAGCCGATCATCGCGATGAAGTGCATGGTCCAGATGCCGCAGCCGAGGGACACCGCACCGAGGGCGAGCCAGCCGAATCGTTTCTCTCCGTGCCTGCGGCCGATCGAACGGGTCGTGCAGCGCAGGGCCAGCACGGCACCCAGACAGGCCATCAGGTAGGCGGCTATCGGGGTGACCAGGCCGTAGTGGAACTCGGACACGTCAGCGGTCATCGCGGCAACTTTCTTCACGCGAAACGGGGACGGGGACGGGGTGGGGAGCAGAGGGGACGGCTGCGGCTCCCGCCGGGGAAACGGGAGTGGGAAGAACGGGAAGAGGAGGAAGGGAACCAGCCAGGTGGCTGATTTCTTCACCATTCAAACACAACTGCAGCACACCGTGTCCACACCCGTACCGCCCGCGATCGAATCGCAATATCGACAGTGCGCATGGCATGTGCGTTTCCCGTGCCGCCCCGGCGTCCTACCCCGGCGTCACCAGCCGTGCCTCGTAGGCGAACACCGCCGCCTGGGTGCGGTCGCGCAGGCCCAGTTTCACCAGGATGCGGCTGACGTGGGTCTTGATGGTCGACTCGGCCACCACCAGGCGTTCGGCCATCTCCGCGTTGGACAGGCCCTGGGCGATGAGGACCAGGACCTCCGTCTCCCGGTCGGTGAGGTCGCCGTAGGCCGCGTGGGCCGCGGGCATCAGGCGCGGGGTGTCGGAGAGTTTCGAGAACTCGGTGATCAGGCGCCGGGTGACCGAGGGGGCCAGGAGTGCCTCCCCGCCGGCCACCACCCGCACCCCGTCCGCGAGTTGGCGGGCCGAGGCGTCCTTGAGGAGGAAGCCGGAGGCTCCGGCGCGCAGGGCCTGGTAGACGTACTCGTCGAGGTCGAAGGTGGTCAGGACGAGGACCTTGGACGTGGTGTCGGCGGCCACGATCTCCCGGGTCGCCTCGATGCCGTTCAGCTCGGGCATGCGGATGTCCATCAGGACCACGTCGGGCGCGAGTTCACGGACCCGGTCCACCGCCTCGCGGCCGTTGACCGCCTCACCGACGACCTCGATGTCCGGCATCGCGTTCAGCAGGACCGAGAAACCCTCGCGCACCATCATCTGGTCGTCCGCGATCACCACCCGGATGGTCATGCGTCGGCTCCGGCGGCGGTGGCCGGCAGGAACACCGTCACCTCGTAGCCCCCCTCGGCCGTGGCGGCCGCCGTCATCTCGCCGTTCAGCATGGAGACCCGCTCCCGCATGCCCGTGATGCCGTGACCGGCGCCGGGGGACGGCTTGATGAGGGCGGGCTGCGGCGCAGGGCCGTTGACGACGCGCAGGCCCAGGCCGCCGATGACGTACCCGATCTCGACGCGGGCGCTCGCCCCCGGCGCATGCCGCAGGGTGTTGCTCAGCGCCTCCTGCACGATCCGGTACGCCGACAGCTCGACGCCCTGCGGGAGTTCGCGGACCGCTCCGGTCACCCCCTTGTCGACGGTCAGGCCCGCCTCCCGCACATTGCCGAGCAGCGCGTCCAGGTCGGCGAGGGTGGGCTGCGGGGCGTCCGGCGCCTCGTAGTCCTCCGCCCGGACCACGCCCAGCACGCGGCGCAGTTCGGTGAGCGCCGCCACCGCGTTCTCCCGGATCGTGGCGAACGCCTTCTCCAGCTCCGGCGGCGGGTTCTCGACCCGGTAGGGGGCGGCCTCCGCCTGGATGGCGACGACCGACATGTGATGGGCCACCACGTCGTGCAGTTCACGGGCGATCGTCGTGCGCTCTTCGAGGAGCGTGCGCCGCGAACGCTCGTGCGCCGTCTGCGTCTGCTGCGCGGTCACCGTCTGCTCGGCCTCCCGGCGGATCTGCCGGACGGTGACGGCCAGCAGGGCTATCGCGGAGACCACCAGCATCGAACCGGCGTCGTTGCCGTAGTGGCCGCCGCCCAGGGTCGACACGACCGCGAAACTGTAGAACGCGGTGATCGCCCACATCCAGGCCGCCGTACGCGGACGGGTGCGGACCGCGACGACCGTGAGCACCACCAGGTGGGAGATGAAGCTGCCCATCGTCCACGGCCAGTCGCCCCAGGCTCCGCCCAGCACCATGCCGGCCCAGCTCGCGACGAGCGACAGCCAGAAGGCGGCGACCGGACGCGCCAGCGTGAGCAGCACCGGTGCCAGCACGATCAGACCGGCCAGCAGGGTCCCGACCGATCCCATCGAGCGGTCCGCGACGGTCGCGAGCAGCGCCACCACCCCGGCCGCGGCCACCGCGAGATGCGGGGTCCAGGCCGCGTACTCCCGCCACCGGACGGGGAGACGGCGGACGAACGGGCGGTCGATGCTCATCGGGGGCAACGGCCGGTAGGCGAAGGCGTCCTGGAACAGGTCCTGGCGCAGCCTGCTCAGCGCCTCCAGCGCCGCCCGGACCTCCGGGCTGCGCGGCTTGTACGGTTCGAACGCGCCGTCCGGCTGCTCCGGCGGCAGCGGCTGGGTGTGGGTCGTCTCGGTCACGTACACGACCGTAGGCGGAGGCGGGGGTAGCCGTCGTCACCAGTGAGGTGGGTCCTCGGGCATCCTCCTCAGGTACTACAGGTACGTCGCAGAGCAGCGGGAAGCCGGTGCCGGTCAGCGGCCGGAGGGCCGTACCAGCCCGGACTCGTAGGCGAACACCGCGGCCTGGGTGCGGTCCCTGAGGCCCAGCTTCACCAGGATGCGGCCCACATGCGTCTTCACGGTCTGCTCGGCGACCACCAGCCGCTCGGCGATCTCCGCGTTCGACAGGCCCTGCGCGATCAGGGTGAGGACCTCCGTCTCGCGCTCGGTCAGATCACCGACGCGCACCTTCAGCGGCGCCCGTACCCCGCCCCCGTCCAGCTGGGAGAACTGGGCGATCAGCCGCCGGGTGACGCCCGGCGCGAGCAGCGCGTCACCGGCCGCGACCACCCGCACCGCCTCCGCCAGCTTGTCCGCGGACGCGTCCTTGAGCAGGAACCCGGACGCGCCCGCCCGCAACGCCTCGTACACGTACTCGTCCAGGTCGAAGGTGGTGAGCACCAGCACCCTGATGTACGGGCGTTCGCCGGTGATCCGGCGGGTGGCCTCGATGCCGTTCAGCTCGGGCATGCGGATGTCCATGAGAACGACGTCCGGGGTGAGTTCGGCGACCTTGGCCACCGCGTCCAGACCGTCCACCGCCTGGCCGACCACCTCGATGCCGGGCTGGGCGTTGAGCAGCACGGTGAAACCCTGCCGGACCATCTGCTGGTCGTCGGCGATGACCACGCGGATGGGGTTGCCGTTGCTGCTCGTCATGCGTGGTCGTCCTTCGGGTCGGGGGCACGGGTGGTGCCGGTGGTGGGGTCCGAGGCGGGGTCGGGCACCAGGCGGACGCCGGGAGCGGCGGCCGGGAGCTCCGCGAAGACCCGGTAGCCGCCGTCCGGCCGGAGGCCCGCCGTCACCGACCCGCCGAGCATCGCGGCCCGCTCCCGCATGCCGAGCAGTCCGTGCCCGGCGCCCGGCGACGGCGGCGCGGGCCTGGTCGGCCGGGAGTTCTCCACGGACACCAGGAGTCCGTAGGGGATGTACTCGATCTCGACATGCGCGGTCGCCCCCGGCGCGTGCCGCAGAACGTTGCTCAGCGCCTCCTGCACGATCCGGTACGCCGACAGCTCCACGCCCGACTGCATCGGCCGCCGCTCGCCGTTGGTCCGGGCGGTGACGGTCAGACCGGCCGCCCTGGTGTTCTCGACCAGCGTGTCCAGTCGGTCCAGGGTGGGCTGCGGGCTGTGCGGACCGGTGCCGGGGTCCTCGGGCGCGTCCTCGTCGGGGCTCTCGGAACGCAGGACGCCCAGCACCCTGCGCAGTTCGGTCAGCGCCTCCAGCGCGTTGTGCCGGATGCCGTCGAGGTTCTCGCGAAGCTCGTCCGACGGGTTCTCCACCAGGTGCGGGGCGACCTGTGCCTGGATGGAGATGACCGACATGTGGTGGGCCACCACGTCGTGCAGCTCGCGCGCGATCCGGCTGCGCTCCTCCAGCAGGGTGCGCCGGGCCCGCTCCTCCTCGGTGAGCGAGGCCTGGCGGCCGAGTTCCGCCCGCGCCTCGCGGCGGCCCCGCAGCGCGGTGCCGAGCGCCACGACGATCGTGGCCAGGACGACGGTGAGCACCGAGGTGGACTGGTGCGGCGGCGCACCCCAGACGCCGTCGAGGAGCCAGGTGACCACCACGGTCACGGCCAGGGCCTCGACGGCCACCCGGGCCCGGACCCGCAGCGTGAGCAGCAGCAGGACCAGCAGGTGCGCGATGATCCCGGCCGTGGTCCAGGGCCAGGTGAAGAAGACCCCCGGTGTCATGCCCAGCCGGCCGTGCAGCGCGAGGGCGCCCACCAGCATGGCCCCCGTCGACAGCCACCACGCCGGGACGGGCCGCCACATCGCGAGGACCACGGCGCCGCCCGGCGCGAAACCGAGCAGGGAGGCGAGACCGGGACCCAGGTGCCCGTTGTCCGAGAGCTGCGCGATGCCGCCGAGCGTGATGCCGAACGCCGCCAGGCACAGCACGCCGTGCGGCAGCCAGCGCAGCCATACGGAGGGGGGCAGCGGGTCGAGGCGGACGGTGCACAGGTCGCCGCGGAGTATCCGCAGCCAGCGCAGTACGCGGTCGATCCCGATCCACTCCGGCCGCCGGGTCCCCGTCTCCGTCACAGCGATCAGCCTAGACACGGCGGGCTCCCGCCGGGGTCGCCCGATCGGACGAGGGGTGGGTCCGGACGACGCGCGAGCGGATCCGGGGGCGGCCGCGCTCGTAGGTGTGGAACGCCGCCCAGCAGACGGCGAGCGTCAGGGCGAAGGCCGGCAGCCAGAGCAGGCGGGCCGCGACCCAGGTGAGGCCGTCGGGGGGTGTGTGGAGGCCGGGAAGGCGGCCGAGCAGCAGGCCGGTGGCCGTGGTCGCCATCAGGGCCGTCTGGTGCCAGAGGAAGATCGTCATCGCGGAGAGGTTCACGAGCGCCACCGCCGCCCAGGCGAGCGGGCGGCGCATCGCACGACGCAGCCGCTCGCGCAGGAGCAGGGCGAGGCCGCACTGCGCCAGGCCGAAGGTGACGGCCGCCAGGGTGGGCGGGTCGAGGTTGGAGACGGCCGAGCCGGGGACGCCGACCATCGACGCCGGGTAGCCCGCCCACGCGACGAGGCCGGCCGTCGCCGCCGTACCGCCGAGGAGCAGGACCCAGCCTGCGCGCGGACGGTCCAGTTCGCCGCGGGCCCAGGCGGCGCCCAGGGTGTACGGCACCAGCCAGCCCGCCGCCAGGTTCACCCAGCCGAGGCCGGCCGGGGCGCCGAAGCCGAAACGGAGAAGGTCCACGTGAAGGACGACGGCCAGCGGCCACAGCGGGTTGAGCCGGGCGACGAGCGGGGTCGCCGCCGTCAGCGCCGCGAAGACGAGGAGGAACCAGAGCGGGGACAGCGCGAGCTTGACGAGGGTGTGGACGGTGGTGGCGTCGGTGCCGGAGAGGAGCAGGGCGGTGGTCGCGATCGTCCACAGGACGAGGAGCGCGGCCACCGGTGTGAAGAGGCGGGACAGACGGGCCGTCAGCCAGCGGTGGTAGGGGGTGCCCTTGGCCTGTGCCGAGGCGTAGCCGCGGGTGGCGACATGGCCGCCGACCAGGAAGAAGACGGCCAGGGTCTGGAACACCCAGGAGATCGGGGCCAGCCACGGCAGGTGCTGGAGAGGGCTGCTGGTGTGCAGCGTGCCGCCGTCCGCCACGAGCGCGGTGACCAGCCAGTGACCGAGGACCACACCGAGGACGGCACACGCCCGGAGGGCGTCCACGGCTCGGTCGCGGTCGGGTGGCGTGGAGTCCTCCACGCGGCGCGCGAGGTGTCGTACGGGGCCCATGGGGTTCGACAGGCTGAGCGTCGGTGTCCTACGCACGGGTGACCTCCGTTGTCTCGCCGAGGACGATCCGGGCGAGGTTGGCCAGGGAGGCCGAGCCCGGGGTGAAGTAGTCGCTGTGGCCGCCGGGGCCCGCCGCGAAGACACGGGCGCCGAAGGCCGGGGACACGGGGTCGGTGCCGAACCCGACGGTCGTGCCGAAGAGGCCGGCTTGCAGGTGCGGGACCTCGGCTATCCAGTCGTCCGCTCCCCGGGCCGCCCAGACGCGGGCGGAGGTGTGCAGGTCCGCGGCCGAGTCGGCGCCGGTGCCGGGGCTGCCGACCAGGGCGATGTCGGTGACGCCGAGACCGGTGAGGGTGGGGGCGGCGCGGGCGCAGACCACCGTGCCGTAGGAGTGGCAGAGGAGCGCCACGGACGCGGGCCCGGGGGCGGTGAGGGTGCGCAATTCGCGGATGAACTCGCGCAGGTGCGGGGCGGCTTGGCCGGCCCGTCCCGGGGTGAGGACCGTGGCGCTGATGGTGGCGGGGGTCCGGTAGCCGAGCCAGGCCATGACCGCGGTGCGGGTGCCGCCGGGTGCCTCCTGGGTGAGGCGTCGGTACAGGGACACGGCCGTGGCGCGGAAGCGGGCGTACGTGTCGAGAGTGGTGTCCGAGCCGGGGACGAGCACGGCGATGCGGGTCGCGTGCGTCAAGTCGCCGAAGACCTCGGTGACTTGGCCGCCGCCTCGGCCGTCGAAGCGGAGGAGTCGCCGGGCCGGGGACGCGAGGGCGCGGTCGACGGCGGCGCGGGAGGTGTCGCCGTGGTCGGCGGCCATCCGGGCGGCCTCGGCGGCGTCTTCGCGGTTGGCCTCGTAGGCGGTGGCGAGGGTGGCCGGGGTGAGGCGGGCGGGGAGGGCGGCGGGGGGCGGGGCCGGGATCCGGGGCCGGACGGCCGCGGAGAGGGGGAGGACCACGGCGACGGTGAGGAGGGCGGCGAGCAGCGTGCGGCGCAACCTCCCGCGCCAGAGCGCCCGGTCCTGCCTCCGCCGCTCCCCCGTCGCCGCCGTCATGGTCGGTCCCCCCGCTCAGTCCGCCCGGCCGTCGGGCTTGCCTGATCGGGAAATTACGGAGCCGACCGTGTCGCTCGCGTCCCGCCTGAGAACTCACCTTGCAGGTAGCTCTCAGGTACTACGGGTATGTGGGGGAAGCAGACTTAGGGGTCCGGAGGCTCAGGGGTCCGGAGGCTCAAGGGCGCCCCGTCATCGGACCGGCCGGGCTCACCAGGCCAGTCGGCTCACCGGACCGGTTGGCTCACCAGGCCAGTCGGCTCACCGGACCAGTCGGCTCACCAGGCCAGTTGGGCGATCTCCTCCGCCACCACCGCGCAGGCGTCCGCCGCCGGGTCGATGAGCGGGAAGTGGCCGACCTCCTCCAGCAGCGTCAGGCCCACCACCTCGCCCGCCTTGGCCGCCGCCTCCGCGTAGGACTCGGCGACCGCCTGCGGGACGACCACGTCCGTGCGGCCCTGCACCAGGGTGGTCGCGATACCGGTCGGGAGCAGCAGCGCCGGGTCGGCATAGTGCTGACGGTCGGTGAACTTCTCCTCACCGCCCAGGAGTTGGAGCGCCGCGTTGCCGCAGACGTCCAGCTTCTCGGCCATCGCGAAGTCCGCGATCGGGGCCAGTGCCACGACACCCCGCAGCGGCGCGGGGCCCGAGGTGCGCCACACGGCGTCCGCCGGGAGGACGTGCCGTGCCGCCGCCCACAGCGCCAGGTGGCCGCCCGCCGAGTGACCGGCGAGGACCGTGCGCCGCAGGTCCGCCCGCGGCACCGCCTCGCGGACCAGGGCCGGCAGGGCGTCCAGCGCCGCCGCCACGTCGTCGAAGGTGTCCGGCCAGCGGCCCGCCACCGGGGCCGTACCGCCCTGCGCGGGGAGCACGGCACCGCGCCGGTACTCGACGTTGGCCACCGCGAAGCCGCGCCGGGCCAGGTAGTCGGCGAACGGGGTGATGTGGCCGCGGTCGTACGGTGCGCGCCACGCGCCGCCGTGCAGGACCACGACCAGCGGGACCAGAGGCTCGTCGGTGCGCGGGGCGTAGAAGTCGATCACCTGGTCGGGGTGGTCGCCGTAGGCGGCCGTGACGTCGGGCGCGACATGCGGGTGCGAGAAGGCCGACTCCTCCTCGGCGGCGTCCCGGGCTGCTGCGTCGTCGTCCGGCATGCTCCAACCTCTCAGCGACGTAATTGTGTTGGCGGACCAGGTGGGGAAATCGGCCGTTGGCCGGGACGGTATCAGGCCGGTGACGTGCGGGGACACGCGGATGTCACGCACGGTGAGGATTGCTCGGTTCTGTACCGTCCCGGCCGTTGCCCGGGGATCACTATGTCGCCATGTCGCTAGGCGAGGGCCGTTCCCGTCACCTCTCCCAGCACCCGCGCCGCCCGCTCCACGTCCGCGAAACCGACGTACAGCGGGGTGAAGCCGAAGCGGAGCACGTCCGGGTGCCGGAAGTCCCCGACCACGCCCCGCTCGATCAGCCGTTTCATGACGTCCCCGGCGTCGGAGCAGCGCAGCGCGATCTGGCTGCCGCGCTCCTTGTGGGCCACCGGGGTCACGCATTCCACGCGGCCCGCCGGCACGTACGCCTCGACGCACTCCAGGAAGAAGTCCGTCAGGGCGAGCGACTTGGCGCGTACGGCCGTCACCGGCACCCCCTCCCACACCTCCAGCGCCGCCTCCAGGGCGAGCATGGAGAGGATGTCCGGGGTGCCGACGCGGCCGCGCACCGCACCCGGGGCCGCCTCGTACACCGGCCGCATCCCGAAGGGCTCGGCGTGCGAGTTCCAGCCGGGCAGCGGGGAGTCGAAGCGGTCCTGGAGGTCACGGCGGACGTACAGGTACGCCGGTGAACCGGGGCCGCCGTTCAGGTACTTGTAGGTGCAGCCGACCGCCAGGTCGACCCCGTGCTCGTCGAGGCCCACCGGCAGGGCGCCCGCGCTGTGGCACAGGTCCCAGACGGAGACGGCCCCGGCCGCGCGGACCGCGGCGGTGAGGGACGGCAGGTCGTGGAGGCGCCCGGTGCGGTAGTCGACGTGGTTGAGGAGTACGGCGGCGGTACGGTCGCCGAGCGCGGCCGGGACCTCGGCGGGCGTGAGCGGGCGCAGCGTGCAGCCCGTCAGCCGGGCCGCCGACTCGGCGATGTAGCCGTCCGTGGGGAAGGTCGTCGCGTCCACGAGGATCTCGTCGCGGCCCTCCCCCGCGAGGCGTACCGCGCCAACAAGTGCCTTGAAGACGTTGACACTTGTCGAGTCGCCGACCACGATCTGGCCGGCCGCCGCGCCGACCAGCGGGGCGATCCGGTCGCCGATCCGCTCCGGCGCCGTCCACCAGCCGCTCTCGTCCCAGGACCGGATGCGCAGCTCGCCCCACTGCCGCCGGACGACGTCCTCGACCCGGCCGGGGACGTGTGCGGGCAGGGCGCCGAGCGAGTTGCCGTCGAGATAGACGACCTCGTCGAGGACGAAACGGTCGCGGACGGCGGCCAGTTCGTCGGCCGCGTCCTGCTTCTCCGCCCTCAGGATCAGCTCAGACATGGGACCTCGCCGTCCACAGCTCGGGGAACACGTTCTTGCGGGCGCGCTTCTCCAGCCAGGCGACCCCGGCCGAGCCGCCGGTGCCGGGCTTGGCGCCCATGGCACGGCGGGTGGCGACCAGGTGGTCGTTGCGCCAGCGCCAGACGAGCTCGGCGACGTCGGTCAGCGCCTCGCCGAGGCGGGCGAGTTCGGCGTCGGCGCCGGCGTCGCCCTCGGTGGCGTAGACGGCGGTCCAGGCGGCCTCGACGGCGTCGGAAGGTGTATAGGGCAGTGATATGTCACGTTCCACCGTCACCGCGTCCGGGATCGGATGCCCCCGCCGCCCCAGCAGCCGCACCACCTCGTCGTACAGGCTCGGCTCGTGCAGCGCCTTCTCCAGCTCCGCGTGGACGCGGGGCGCGCCGCGGTGCGGGACGAGCATGGACGCGGACTTCTCGCCGAGCAGGAACTCCATCCGCCGGTACATCGCCGACTGGAAGCCGGAGCCCTCGCCGAGGGCGGAGCGGTAGGAGTTGAACTGGGCGGGGGTGAGCTGGCCGAGCGGCTTCCAGGAGGCGTTCAGCGCCTCCAGCTCGCGGGTGGAACGCTTCAGCGCGGCGATCGCGGTGGGGATGTCGTCGCCGCGCAGCGCCGCCGCGGCCGTCTCCCACTCGTGGACGATGACGGTGAACCACAGCTCCATCACCTGGGTGGTGACCAGGAAGACCATCTCTCCGGGATCGTCGGAGAGGGTGTGCTGGAGGTGGGTGAGCACGTCCGCCCGGACGTAGTCCTCGTAGGGCGTCGTGCCGGCGAAGTCGAGATGCGGGGTCTCGGGCTCGTTGGTTTCGAGAGCCTCTTGGGACATCGCTGTCTCCTGTAGTACTCCGGGTAGCGGTCCGCCCCTGCCGATGCCGACACGGGGGCCCCGGTCCCCACCGGCATCTTCCGCAACGTAACCCGGATCCGGCAAGGCCCGCCCGCCGGAGGCGCCCGTCCGGAGGCCTCCGTCCGGAGACCTCTTGTCCCGCGGCCCCTGTCCCGCGGCCCCTGTCCCGCCGCTCCGCTCAGCCGCGGACCGTCCGCCCCCGGTACAGCCGCCCGGGCACCCCCTCGAACTCCAGGTCGAGGCCGAGCCCGTCGCGTTCCGCGTGCAGGTGCAGATGGGGCTCGGTGCTGTTGCCGCTGTTGCCGACCTCGCCGAGGACCTGCCCCGCCCGGACGGTGTCCCCCTCGGCCACCGTCACCGAGCCGGGACGCAGATGGGCGAGCTTCACGATCTCCCGGCCGGTGTCCAGGAACACGTGGTTGCCGTACGGCGGCTGGTAGCGGATCTCCCCCGGGCGCTGGTCCGCGACGCCGTCGGCCGCGGAGACCACCGTGCCGTCGCAGGGGGAGCGGACCGGCCGCCCGTACGCCGCGTACGCGCTCGGCTCGCGCCCGGGCCGGGTACGGGTGCCGTACGGCCCGAGCGCGACCAGGTCGAGGGCGGCGCGCTGCTCCGGCACCCGGGCGTGGTGGTTCACCGCCGGGCCGCCGCCCTGTACGACGTACCAGGCGCCCTCCAGCGGGAACCGCAGCGGCCGGGAGAGCGGGGCCCGGCGGCGGTGCAGCCGGGCGGCGGCGACCAGCCACCCGGCCGCCGCGAGGAGGACGAACCCGACGGCGAGACCGAACAGACCGTCTCCGGCCGGCAGCCCCGGCAGCCGCCACGCCGAGGCGACGGCGGCGACGGCGCCCGCCTCGACCGCGCGGCGGAGCGGGCGGGGCTGCATCGCCGGTGCGCCGCAGCCCTCGACGACCACGTAGAACGCGGCGAGGGTCGCCAGGTCGGCGGTCCAGGCGGTGCGGTCGGCGGCCGTCCAGAGGATCAGGACGTTCCAGGCGGCGACCAGGACGAGGCAGACCGTCCAGGCGAGGTGGGCGGGGAGCCGGCGCCTGGGCGGGGTGTAGGGGGCGCCCTCGATGCGCAGCCCGGTGAGTTCGCCGTCGGGGGCCACCTGGGCCCAGGCCCTGACCCGACCGGTGCTGCCGGACACGATCAGCCCGTCCGGGCCGTCCGTCACGGTGCCGAACCCGCCGATCCGGGCGGCCGTGGCGTGCACGATCCGCTCCAGCGTCGCCATCCCGACCGCCTCCGTCACCCGCGGGGCGAGCCGCGGCCACTGCTCCGGGTCGGCGGTCAGGAACCGGGCCAGGACGCGGGCCTCCGGCGGCTGCCCGCCGGACATCGGATCACGCACGGGTGCTCCCCCCTGCCGTCGCGTACGGGTCGGCGGTCTGCGCTCAGGAAGACGGCGGGGCGCCGGGCGCGGTTGCCGGCGGTGGCAGACTGGCGCCATGACGACGCACAAGAACCTGCTCGGTGGCCCGGAACCGACGTATCTGCCCTCGAACGAAGAGGCGTACCGCCTGCTGGACGAGGAGTCGCTGGCTCCCGTCGAGGTCGCCGCGAAGTTCCCGACCTTCTCCCTCGCCTGGGCGCTGCTCGCCGACGAGGCGTTCGGGCGCGGCGCGGTCGTCGAGTCGTACGCGTACGCGCGCACGGGCTACCACCGGGGGCTGGACTCCCTGCGCCGGGCCGGCTGGAAGGGACACGGGCCGGTGCCGTGGGAGCACCGGGCCAACCAGGGCTTCCTGCGGTGTCTCGCTGCGCTCGGCCGGGGCGCCGGGGAGATCGGTGAGAAGGACGAGTACGAGCGGTGCTGGCAGTTCCTGCGGGACAGCAGCGCCGAGGCTTACGAGGAGCTGAAGGGGTAGGGGCCCGGGGGCGGGGGGCGGGGGTTTCGCTTACCGGCGCCGGCAGGGTGCCTCCCCCAGCCTTCGGCCGGGGGACCCCAGCGCCCACCCGTGCCGCCCTGCGGCACGCCTGCCCGCAGCTGAGTTTTTTCAGGGGCGCGGGGAACTGCGCGATCAGCCACCGCCGGGCTGCAGGCCGGGACGGAGGCCGGTGCCACAGCGTCGGCACAGCGCCGGACCATGGCCGAGATCGCCATGATCGCCGAGATCGCCGTGATCGGCGGGTGATGGGCGCGCGGTGGACCGCATGGGGACCCGGGCCGGTCCCGGGCAGTCGTCGACAGGGCACGGCTTGTGGGCCGCGAAGGCCCACTCGCGGGGTCGTCCGGTGACCGGGTGTCCCGGGTCGCCCGGGCCGGTCATGCCGAGCACCTCAGGCAGGCGCGGACTTCGCGGCCGCTGCGCGTCTGGTGGACCTCGGTCGACTGGGCGAGGTACTGGACGATGCCGGTGCCGCGGCCGTGTTCGTCGGGAGCCGTGTCGCGGTGACGGCGCTCCACTGTCGTGCCGGAGTCGGTGACCACGATGTGCAGGGTGCCGTGGTCGAGGGCGAGGGACAGGGTCATGCGCTCACGGCCGTACTGGGCGGCGTTGGCGGCCAGTTCGTCGACGATGAGAACGGCGGAGTCCCGTTCGTTCGCGGGCACGCTCCAGGTCTCCAGCAGATCGGCCGCGAAGTGACGGGCGGCGGAGACGTGCGCCTCCTGCGCGGGCAGGGTGAGCAGCGCCTGGTGGCGGCAGGGCTGGCCGGGCAGTGGACTCGGGCGGGGCGAATCGGTCACGAACATGGTCTTCTGGCTCTTCCGTGGAGGTGCGGAGACCGGAATGGGGAGGGACCGCCGAGCAACGTCGAGGCGGTCGGTGTACCGGTCCTGCATGGGTGCGCTCACCCGGTTCCACGGACCACACCCACCCGACGGTTCGAGACATTCACACCTTTTGCCGGAATTATGGCGAGTCGCGTCACGGCGGGCACGCCGGTGCGTCAAGTCGGTTGAGGAACAGGCCGGTCGGGGGAGCCGTCGGCGTCTCACGACCGGATGGTGACCAGCTTCCGGCCGTCGCCCGCGAGGATCTCGAAGTGCTCGATGTCCTTCGGGGACATGGCGACCGCCCCTTGGACCATGGTGCCGGGAGGGTATTCGCCCGCCCGCCAGGTGGCACCGTCCGACCTGGCACCGCCGGGCCCGACGGCCTGCAGCCGGCAGGTGATTCCGGCGGGCGCCCCCTTGGCGTGGACCTGCAGGACACTGCCCCAGGCGGAGGGGTAGACCTGCACCGAGGCGGAGACGCCGGTGACGGGATCGCTTCCGGAGAACGTGCGCGAGGCGGTCGGCGCGGTCGCCCCGGGCGGCGTCGCCTCGCTGGTCACGGAGCCGACAGCCGCCAGCCAGGTGCCGCCGACCGCCGCCGCGACGAACGTCAGGGAGGCGGCGGCACCGGCCAGTTGCAGACGCCGGCTCCTGCGCCGCCGGTTCGCGGCCCGCTGCAGCAGGCTCTCCAGCACACCCGCCTGCGGTGTCGACACCACAGGTCGTGCGGGCGGCGAGATCGGCGCACTCTCGGCCGCCTGGGCCACCAGCCGGTCGGCCAGGTCGGTGCCGGCCGCCGGCATCGCTCCGCCCGCGGCTTCGGCCTCGGCCGCGGTCACCGTCGCCAGCAGCGCGGGCAGCCCCGCCAGCCGGACGTGCTCGGCGCGGCACGCGTCGCATTCCGCGAGGTGGACGCGCACCTGTTCACTCTCCGCCGCGGGCAGTGTGCCCAGGACGTATCCACCCAGCGCCAGCCGGAGGGTGTCGTGCTCCGCACTCACGGTCGCCACCTCCCGCACACCACGGTCACGGTTCGATCCCCCGCTCCTGGAGCGCCAGCCGCAGGGCGTGCAGCGCGTAGTACGTCCGCGACTTCACGGTGCCCAGCGGAATGCCCAGCACCTGCGCGGCCTCCGCCATGGTCCGCCCCCGGTAGTAGGTCTCCAGCAGCACCGCGCGGTGATCCGGGGACAGCGCCCGCAGGGCGTCCGCGACCGCCCAGCTCTGCAGTGCCTGCTCGATCTCGTCCTCGCCCGGCGTCTGCTCGGCGGCTCGCTCCAGCGCCTCGCCGCCGGCTTCGGCCGGCCTGGCCCGCCGGGCCCGGTGGGCGTCGATGACCAGATGCCGGGCGACCGTGCACAGCCATGCCCGGGCGGGACCGCGTGCGGGCTCGAACGCGGCGGGGTGCTGCCATGCCCGCAGCAGCGTCTCCTGCACCACGTCCTCCGCCCATTGCCGGTCTCCTGACGTCAGTCGCAGCACGTAGTGGAACAGGGGCCCTGCGTGCTCTGCGTACAGGGTGCGCAGCAGCTCCTCGTCCGCGGTCGAAAGCGTTCCTCTACCCGAGACACGGCTCGCGGAGCGATCCGGATCAACCCTTTGATCACGCTTTCGGAAACTCCGGGGCATAAGTCGATCATCGCCCATATGCAGAAATCTCACAAAACCGTATATATGCCGAACCGTATGCCCCTCGCGGCCCGTGGAGCGGGACAGGAACCGACTTACGCGCAGTTCCTCATCGCCCCCCACACCGCAAAGGACGGTGCAGACGTGACCGGGACACCCCATCCGAACTTCCACACACCGGGCCGACGATCACGCGCCGCGGCCGGGCTGGCCCTCGCCGCCCTCACCACCGCCGGCACGCTGGGACTCCTCACCTCATGCGGCCCGGCGCCGCACTCCGCGTCCGCCGGAGCCCCCCGCCCCGCCGCATCGCCCATGTCCGGCATGAGCATGCCCTCAAGTCCCCCGAGGACGGGCACGAGTACGAGTACGAGTACGAGTACGAGCGCAGGCAAGCCGGTGACCGGGACCGCCGTAGCGATCCAGAACTTCGCGTTCTCGCCGGCCACGCTGAAGGTGCCGGTGGGTACGACGGTGACCTGGACCAACCAGGACACCGACGCCCACACCGTCACCAGCACAGGACCGGGCGGCCCGCTGCATTCCGCCGCCCTGGCCACCCACGCCACCTACAGCCACACCTTCACCGAGCCCGGCACCTACGCCTACCTCTGCACCATCCATCCGTTCATGACCGCGACCGTCGAGGTGACCCGATGAACGACTACGACGGCTACCACGACAGTCACGACTACGACAGTCACGACGGGGCGCCGGCCGGCGAGGCCGGTCGGCCCGCGCGGGAACACGGCATGACGCGTCGCCAACTCATGCGGCACGCCGGGTGGTTCGGCGGCGCGGTGGTGCTGACCGTGGCCGCTGGGGAGGTGATCAGCCACATCGCCGACCCGCGGGGCGGCACCGCCGAGGCCGCCGCCGGTGCCGTCGGTGCCGCCGCGGCGGACAGCGGCGTGCTGCGGTTCGTGCAGGTCTCCGACAGCCACATCGGGTTCCAGGGCCCGGCGAACACGGACGTGGTCGGCTCCTTCACCGAAGCGGTCGACCAGGTCAACTCGCTCGGATTCAGGCCCGACTTCGTCATGCACAGCGGCGACCTGACCCACCTGTCCACGGCCGGGCAGTTCGACCAGGTCAAGCAGATGATGTCGGGACTGAAGACAGACCGTGTCTTCACCGTGCCGGGCGAGCACGACTCCATCAACGATGCGGGCCGCGCCTACCGGCGCGCCTTCGGCGCGGGCACGCTCGGCGACGGCTGGTACAGCTTCGACACCCACGGCGTGCACTTCGTCGCCCTGGTCAACACCCTGAGCCCGGAGAAGCTCGGCCACCTCGGCAACGACCAGATCGACTTCGTCCGCAAGGACCTCGCCGGGCTGTCCTCGGACACCCCGGTCGTGGTCTTCAGCCACATCCCGTTGTTCGCCATGTACCCGAAGTGGGGCTGGAGCACCGACGACGCCCTCAAGGTCATCGCCCTGCTGCGCCGCTTCTCCTCCGTCACCTGCCTCAACGGGCACGTCCACCAGCTTTTCACCAAGACCGAGGGCAACATCACCTTCCACTCCGCCACCACCACCGCCTACCCCCTGCCCAAGCCGGGCCGGGCCCCCGCCCCCACCCCGCAGGTCGTCCCCGCCCGGCAGCTCAAGGGCGCACTCGGCATCCGCAGCGTCGGCTACCGCCAGGGCGACCGCGAACTGGCCATCAAAGATCAGAGGCTGGCATGAACAGCCGAGGACTCCCCGCCCCCGCCCTGCGCCGGGCGACTGCCGCAACCCTCGCCGCCGGCGGGTACATCCACGCCCAGCTCTACGTCGACGGGTACCGCTTCATCCACGTCATCGGTCCCCTGTTCCTCCTCCAGGCCAGTGCCTCCCTCGCACTCGCCGCCCTGCTGATGACGGGGACGCCGCCCCTGCTGCTGAGGGCCGGCGCGGCGGGCGTCGCGCTCGGCGCCCTCGGCGGCTTCACGGCCTCGCGCACGGTGGGCGTGTTCGGGTTCACCGAGCGCGGTCTGCAGCCCGCGCCGCAGGCCGTCCTCAGCCTCCTCGCCGAGACCGGCACGCTGCTGCTCCTCGCGACCTGGCAGACGGCCGTGGCCGTGGCCGCACGGCAGGAGGTGTCTCCCATGCGCCCGGAACCACGCCCGGAACCACGCCCGGGAAGCGCCTGGCCGAGCCCGCACCTCCGCGACCTGAGGGACACCGTGCGCGTCCTGCTCGGCCTGCACGACGACACCGCCGTCGTGATCCGCCAGCTCGGACGTGACGGCCCCGGCCCCGGCCCTGGCTGTCCGCCGCTGGAGACCGTCGTCGAGGTGCTGCCCATGGACGGCGGCGAGACTCACCGCTGGACACTCCACCGCCCCGCCGACCAGATCACCGAGCACGACCTGCGGACCGCTCTGCTCCGCCGGCGGCCTTAGCCTCCGCTCCCCCGGGCGGGCCACAGCAGGCTAAGGCCGGCCCTCCGCCTCGATCGGCGGCGACGTCACGTTCCCGTGGGTACGGCACTCCGGGCGTACGCAGCCCGGGGCCGGCCTGCGGACCAGGGCGAAGGCCAGCGCCGCGCCGACCACCAGGACGCCGGCACAGATGGGCATGGCCCGGTCGAACGCCGCGTTGAAGGCGGCCGCCGACCGGTACGCCTCCGGCCCCATCCCCGCGAGCAGCGGCAGCGCCGCCACCGCGATCAGGCTGGCGGCGCGGGCCGCCGCGTTGTTGATGCCGCTGGCGATGCCCGCCCGGCTCGTGTCCACGGAGGCGAGGACGGAGGCGGTCAGCGGGGCCACCAGGGTGACCATGCCGACGCCCTGGACGAGGACCGCCGGGAGGACGTCGGTCAGGTAGTTCGCGTGTTCGCCGACGCGCAGCATCAGGAGCATCGCGGTGGCGCACAGCAGCGGGCCCACCGTGAGGGGGATGCGGGGGCCGATGCGGTCGGCCAGGGCGCCCGAGCGGGCCGAGAAGAGCAGCATCAGGGCGGTGGTGGGGAGCAGGGCCGTGCCCGCCGCCAGCGCCGAGTAGCCCGCCACCACCTGGAGTTGGAGCGCGGTGAGGAAGAAGTAGCCGCCGAACGCGCCGTACACGCACAGGGTGACGACGTTCAGTGCCGTGAACTGGCGGGAGCCGAAGATGTCCAGCGGGAGCATCGGGTCCTGGCGGCGCTTCTCGACGTACACGAAGGCCACGCCGGCCGCGACGCCCGCGATGGCGAGCAGGGAGGCGGTCCCGGCCTCGATCAGGGCGTAGGTGACCAGGCCGAGGGCCAGGGCGCCGAGCACCGCGCCGAGGACGTCGAAGCGGCCGTGGGTGCGGCCGTCGGCGGACTCGGGGACGTGGCGCAGGGCGATGGGGACGCAGAGCAGGGCCAGCGGGACGTTGAGGAGGAACACCCAGCGCCAGCCGGGGCCGTCCACCAGCCAGCCGCCGAGGAAGGGTCCCACGGCCGCGCCGATGCCGCCGAAGCCGGACCAGAGGCCGACCGCGCGGGCCCGGTCGTCGGGGTGGAAGGAGGCCTGGATGAGGGCCAGGGAGCCGGGGGTGAGGAGGGCGCCGCCGATGCCCTGGAGGGCGCGGGCGGCGATCAGGATCGCGTCGGTCGGGGCCAGGCCGCACATCAGGGACGCGGCCGCGAACCAGACGACCCCGATCACGAAGATCTTCCGGCGGCCGTAATGGTCGCCGAGCGAGCCGCCGAGCAGGATCAGGCCGGCCAGCGTCAGCATGTACGCGTTGATCGTCCACTGGAGCGCGGACAGGCTCGCGTTCAGGTCCTGGCCGATGCGGGGCAGGGCGACGTTGACGACCGTCGAGTCCAGCAGCGCCATGCTGGAGCCGAGGACGGTGGTGATCAGGATCCACTTGCCCTGGGCTGAGGCGATCCGGACGTCGGGCATGGTTCCAGGTATACAGCGGACCCGGCGCCGTAGACAGACGAACGCCGGGTCCTGACCGTAATGCGGCTTACTTGATCTTGTTGCCCGCGGAGCGCAGGTTCTGCGTGGCCTCGACGACGCGCGCGGCCATGCTCGCCTCGGCGAGCTTGCCCCAGGTGCGCGGGTCGTACGTCTTCTTGGAGCCGACCTCGCCGTCGACCTTCAGGACGCCGTCGTAGTTCTTGAACATGTGGTCGGCGACCGGACGGGTGAAGGCGTACTGGGTGTCCGTGTCGAGGTTCATCTTCACGACGCCGTTCTCCAGCGCGGTGCGGATCTCCTGCTCGGTGGAGCCGGAGCCGCCGTGGAAGACGAAGTCGAACGGCGACTGCTTGCCGAACTTGGCGGCCACGCCGTCGCTCAGCTCCTTGAGCAGGTCGGGGCGGAGCACGACGTTGCCCGGCTTGTACACGCCGTGCACGTTGCCGAAGGAGGCGGCGAGCAGGTAGCGGCCCTTCTCACCGAGGCCGAGCGCCTCGGCGGTGCGGATCGCGTCGTCGACCGTCGTGTAGAGGGAGTCGTTGATCTCGTGGGAGACGCCGTCCTCCTCGCCGCCGGTCGGGGTGATCTCGACCTCGAGGATGATGTTGGCGCGGCGGGCCTGCTCCAGGAGCTCCTGCGCGATGGCGAGGTTGTCGGCGAGGGTCTCGGCGGAGCCGTCCCACATGTGCGACTGGAAGAGCGGGTTGCGGCCGTTCTTCACGCGCTCCTCGGAGATCGCGAGCAGCGGACGCACGTACCCGTCGAGCTTGTCCTTCGGGCAGTGGTCCGTGTGCAGGGCGACGTTGACCGGGTACTTCTCGGCGACGATGTGCGCGAACTCGGCGAGCGCGACCGAGCCGGTGACCATCTCCTTCTTGTACTGGCCGCCCAGGAACTCGGCACCACCCGTGGAGATCTGGACGATGCCGTCGCTCTCAGCATCCGCGAAGCCGCGCAGCGCCGCGTGCAGGGTCTGGGTCGAGGTGACGTTGATGGCCGGGTAGGCGAACTTGCCTGCCTTCGCCCGGTCGAGCATCTCGTTGTAGACCTCGGGGGTTGCGATGGGCATCTGTCCGCTCCTTGAGTGTGCGGGTCGGCGTACTGCTGTTTTTCTTACGGCCCTGACCTAGACCTTGGGGGCGACGTCATCGTCGTCCCCATCTTTCCAGACATGAACCGATGCTCCGGGCGCCGGTCAAATCCGGGTCAATCCCACTCGTCAACCGGGGTGTCAGTCCAGACCCAGTTCATCCTTCGAGAAGGCGAACAGGTACGGCACCCCGGCGCCCTCCTGGATCTTCTCGGCGGCGCCGGTGGCGCGGTCCACGATGGTGGCGACGGCGACGACCTCGGCGCCGGCCTCGCGCACGGCCTCCACGGCGGTGAGCGGGGAACCGCCGGTGGTGGAGGTGTCCTCGACGACCAGGACGCGGCGGCCCTTGATCTCCGGGCCCTCCACCCGGCGCTGCATGCCGTGCGCCTTCGCCGCCTTGCGCACGACGAAGGCGTCGAGGTGCCGGCCGCGCGCGGCGGCCGCGTGCAGCATGGCGCCGGCGACCGGGTCGGCGCCCATCGTCAGCCCGCCGACGGCGTCGAACTCCAGCTCCGCCGTCAGGTCCAGCAGCACCTGGCCGACCAGCGGGGCGGCCGTGCCGTCGAGGGTGACGCGGCGGAGGTCGATGTAGTAGTCGGCCTCCAGCCCCGACGACAGGGTCACCCTGCCGTGCACCACGGCCTTGTCCTTGATCTGTTGCAGCAGCTCAGCGCGTACGTCCGTCATGCCGACCAGCTTAGAGGCGCGTCCACGTCCAGGTGGTCGCGGCTTCCAGCGGCTCCAGTGGAGTGACCAGCCGGGGCAGCGTGTTCAGCCCGTTCGGCGGTCCGGTCTGCGGCTCCACGCAGACGGCCTCCGCCTGCTCGTCGTAGACCACGACCCACTGCTCGCGGCTGGCGACCTTCAGCTCCAGCTGTCCGGGCCAGGTGAGGGTGACGTCGACTCCGTCGGGCATGCCGAAACAGTCGTCCCAGGGGCCGGGCTTCGGGTCGATGCGGTTGCCGGTGGGCAGGTGGTCGTCGCCGCGCTCCTCCTGCCAGGCGGGGGTGAAGTCCACCTGGACGTCCTGGACGTCCTGGGTGTCCTGGCCGCCGAGGTTCCGGTTGAACCAGGGGTGCCAGCCGATCTGCGCCGGGAAGGAGTCGTCGTACGTCTCCACGGACATCGTCAGCGTCAGCGAGTCCTCGGCGAGCTGGACGACATGGGTGACGCGGGCGGGGTGCGGCCAGGGGGCGCCGAGGTCGCGGGTGATGACGGCCTCGGTCGCCGAGAGCCGCGCGGTGCGCCAGGCGCCGTCGCGGGCGGTGCCGTGGATGGCGTGCGGCGGGGAGTTGAGGGGCATCTGGACGGTGGTGGCACCGTCGCGGAAGCGGCCGTCCCGGATCCGGCCGCACCACGGCACCATCGGGAAGCAGCCGAAGCGGTCGCCCTGGCGGAGGAGTTCGAGGGAGCCGATCTCGAGTCCGGCGATCCGGCCGCCGTTGCCGGGGTGCAGGTGGAGGGTGACGTCGCCTGCGGTCAGCGTGATGTCTTCGTTACTCACGGGATGAGAGTAGTGGGGGGCCTTGTGATTCGGGTGCGGGTGGGTGGGGGCTGGTCGCGCAGTTCCCCGCGCCCCTGAAGGGGCGCTCCACTCGGGCCAGCGGCACCCGGCCAGCGCCGGTGAGCGTCCCCACCCCCCGGCCCCAGCCCACCCGCACAGTTCAGCGTCGGCGCCGCAACGCCCTCGTCACCACGATCGCCGACGCCAGCGCCAGTGCCGCCGCCGGTGCGGCCCATCGCAGCGCCGAGCTCCCGACCACGGTCTGCGGCGCCGGGACCGGCGCGTACCGCCCCCTCGGCGGTGCGTGGTCGACCTCCTCCGCGCTGCGGCCGATCATCGTCCGGCGCGCGTGCGCCGCCTCCGCGAAGATCTCGGGAAGCGGCTCCACCACCGGCTCCACCACCGGTTCCTCCACCGGTTCTTCCACCGGTTCCGGCCCGGGTGCCAGGGACGGCGGCGGGACCTCCGTCTCGAAGATCGAGGCCGGTTCGTCCGCAGGCGCCTCGCCCAGCCCCTCCGCGAAGCGGCTCAGCAGCCGCGCCGCCGCCGCCTGAACCGCCGCCGCCGGCAGCTCCGCGACCCGCCCGTCGGCGGAGGCCGTGCCGGTCACCGTGACCTCGCAGCCCTCGCCCCGGTCCGCGAGGCGCACCGTGAGCGCCAGCTTCACCGTGCCGGTGCCGCGGGCCTCGGTGGCGTCGCCGTCGAGCGCGTAGGAGCCGTCGTCGTGGGTGCTGACGCGCAGGGAGCCCCGGTAGGTGATCGAGTGGCTGCCGATCCGGACCTTGAGCCTGCCGGTGCCGGGGGCGGCGCCCGCGTCCTGCTGGAGGCCGGGGACGGCCCGGGCGACCCGCGCGGGGTCGGCCAGCGCCGCCCTGAGCCGCGAGGCCGGGGCCGGGACGTACACCTGGTGCTCCATGGCGAATGAGCCTACCCACGAGTCGGTCCGGCACACCCTCCCCGACGCACGGCACGCTGCGGGCCTCCTTGACGGGCCGGGCCCGCTCAGTACCGCGGATGCACCAGCGTCGACGGCGGCGGCCAGGCGGCCGGGGTCTTCAGCACGTCCCGCTCCAGTGCCCCCTCCGTGAGCGTCCGCAGCCGCGGGCCGTCGGCCGGGAGCCGTAACGGCGGCCCCACCGGTCCCGCCGTCGCCAGGACGAAGCCCCAGTCGTGCGGCGCCCTGGACCCGCCCGCCGAGCGGTCGGGGCCCGGGGTGAAGCCGGCGTCGTGGCCGAGGACCCGGTAGGGGGTGGTGGCGAGGCCCGCGGCCCGCATGGTCGCGGCGACCGTCCAGAAGGCGCGGGGGCGGGCCTGGACCGGGCCGGCGTGCACGACCAGGCGGCCGCCGGGGGCGAGGGCGCGGCGGGCGAGGCCATAGAACTCCTGGGAGTACAGCTTGGTGCTGGCGGTGATGCCGGGGTCGGGCAGGTCGGCGATGACGACGTCGTAACCGGAGCGGGGTGCTTCGCGCAGCCAGTGGAAGGCGTCGGCGGTGAAGACGTGGACGCGCGGGTCGTCGTAGACGTGGCCGTTGAGCGCGGCGAGGGCGGGGTCGTGGCGGGCGAGGCGGACCAGGCCCGCGTCGAGTTCGACGATGTCGACGCGGTCGACGCCGCGGTGGCGCAGCACCTCGCGCGCGGCCATGCCGTCGCCGCCGCCGAGGATCAGCACGCGCGCGTGCGGGCCGGTCGTCGCGGGGTGGACGAGGGCTTCGTGGTACCGGCGTTCGTCGTGGCCGCCGACCCGCAGCCGGCCGTCCAGGAAGAGGTCGAGGGGGCGGCCGTGGGTGCCGCCGGTGAGGACGATCTCCTGGACATCCGTCTGGAGGGCGACCCGGACGTCGGCGCCGTAGACGGCGTGCCGTGCGGCCCGTTCGAAGTCGTCGACGAGGACGGCGGCGGAGGCGAGGAGGCCGAGGACGGTGACGCCCGCGACGAGCAGGGTCCAGCGGGCCCGGCGGGACAGGTCGCGGCGGAACAGGCCGAGGACCAGGGCGCCCCCGGCGACGACGTTGACGGTGCCGGTGAGCAGGGTGCCGGTCAGCTGGCCGAGGAAGGGCAGCAGCAGGAACGGGAAGGCCAGGCCGCCGACGAGGGCGCCGACGTAGTCCGCCGCGAACAGGTCGGCCACGGCGCCGCCCGCGTCCTGGCGGCGGATGCGCTGGATGAGCTCCATCAGCAGGGGCACCTCGGCGCCGATGAGGAGGCCGATGGCGAGGGAGAAGGCGACCAGGAGGCAGCGCGGGCCGGTGGCCCACAGGCCGCCCCAGCCGCCGGTCCAGGCGAAGACGGCGTACAAGGCCATGGCACTGCAGCCGCCGACCAGCGCCAGCGCGGCCTCCACGGCGGCGAATCCGGCCGCCGCGTGCCAGCGCAGCCGTTTCGCGGCGAGTGAGCCGACGCCCATCGCGAAGACCATCACGGACAGCACGACGGAGGCCTGGGTGACCGAGTCGCCGATCAGGTACGAGGCGAGGGCGACCAGTTCGAGTTCGTACACCAGTCCGCAGGCCGCGCAGACGAACACGCACGCCAGGACCAGAAAGCGGCCCGTCCCCGGCCGCACGGGCAGCGGCGCGGGGGCACCCCAGGGCGCCGGTGTGCCGGGCGGGGCGGGTGCGTGCGGATCGATCACTCTGCGACGTTACGTCACTCACTCGGTACGCTTCGTCACCCACACGTGTGGAACTCCGGGCCCCTTGACGCACTATTGGTTTATGTCATCCGGCCACGGGTCGGGGCACCGGAACCCGTACGCCGACCCGGGTCCGGGTCGCCACCAGCTGGCCGTCCTGCGGGTACGCGTGCCAGGTGCGCCAGTGCACCTGGCCCTCGTGGCGCTGGGCGAGCATCGCCGTGAAGGCGTGCGGGCTGCCCGGGAAGACCCCGGCGAGACCGTGCGGATGCTCCGAGACGAGGGCCAGCAGTTCCTGGGCGCGGCCCGCGAAGGAGCCCGGCGACAGCACCTCGACGCGGGCCGCGAACTCGTACTCCCAGTCGCCGATGCGCTTGGCGACCCCGAGCGGCAGGGGGGTGCTGGACCCCGGGATGCACGCCACCGTCTCCGAGCAGCCGCCGCACTCCTCCTCCAGGAGCACCTGGTGGGACGCGCCGAGCAGTCTCAACTGCAGCTTCGCCCCCGTCAGCTCCAGGTCGAGGGTGGCCAGGGCGGGCAGCGGCTCGCGTCCCAGGGCCCAGGCGAGGTCGGCCGCACGCGTATCGGTGTAGGAGGTGTTCAGGGTCGTGAGCATGGATCGGCTCCGCTAACACGCAAAAGACGGGGAGTGTGGTTCGGCGCACCTCGGTCGACACCGGGAGATCGGCCCGGCCGGCCCAGCCGGGGGAGGGTGTCGTCAGGACGTCCGAGGCGCTGCTTTGGTGATTTAGAGGGAATCATGCACTGTGGCGCTGCCACAGCCTTTTTACCCAACTTCGTGGGATTTCCATCCCTCAGAGGGCTCCACAGCTCAACTGTTCAACCATGCTGTGCGCCCCACTGCTTCCGGCGCACGCCGGAGCGCCCGGCGAGAGCTCCCCTGCTCTCCGCCCGGACGCCCCGGTCTCCGGCCGCCCGCGGGGCGGCTCAGTTGCCCCCTCCGCAGCCGCCCCCGCCGCACGACGAGCCGCCTCCGCACGACGAGCCGCCGCCGCAGGAGGAGTGGCCGCCGCCGCACGAGTGACCGCCGCCGTGATGACCGCCGTGTGAGGACGACGACCCCGAGTCCCCGGCCCACCAGCTGCCGGAGCTGTCGTACGACGAGGAGGACCCTCCCCTGCGGTACGCCCCCTTGCGCCGGCCGCCCCTGCGGACCGCCGACGCGACGACCGCGAAGCAGATGACCGCGGCCACCACCACGATGAAGACGGTGCCCATGGCGTCACCTTCTTTCCGTTCCCCCGAGGGCGACCCCCCGTGGGCGCCCCGGCCGCCGCGAGAACGCGGCGTGGCCTGGGGATGCCCGCCCGGCGCGGCGGCCAAAGCGGAGTTGAGGAACTCCAGAGCTTGGGCGCAGGATGGCCGGCATGACCTCCAGCGAACGCCCCCTCCTCAACCGCCGGCTCGCCGAGTTCGGGACCACGATCTTCGCCGAGATGTCCGCCCTCGCCCTCCGCACGGGCTCCATCAACCTGGGGCAGGGCTTCCCGGACACCGACGGCCCCGAGGAGGTCAGGGAGGCCGCCGTGCGCGCGCTGCGCGAGGGGCGCGGCAACCAGTACCCGCCGGGTCCGGGCGTCCCCGAGCTGCGCACCGCGGTCGCGGCACACCAGCAGCGCCGGTACGGGCTGTCGTACGACCCGGACGCCGAGGTCCTGGTCACGGCGGGCGCCACCGAGGCCATCGCGGCCGCCCTGCTCGGCCTCCTCGAACCCGGTGACGAGGTCGTCGCCCTGGAGCCGTACTACGACTCCTACGCGGCCAGCATCGCGATGGCCGGCGGCACCAGGGTCCCGGTGACCCTGCGTCCCGACGCCGGCGCCTTCCGCCTCGACCTCGACGAGCTGCGGGCGGCGGTCACCCCGCGCACCCGCCTCCTCCTGGTCAACACCCCGCACAACCCGACCGGCACGGTCCTCACCCGGGCGGAGCTGACCGCGGTCGCGGAACTGGCGGTGGAGCGGGACCTGCTGGTCGTGACCGACGAGGTGTACGAGCACCTGGTGTACGACGAGGCGGAACACGTGCCCCTCGCCACCCTTCCCGGCATGCGCGAGCGCACGGTCACCATCGGCTCGGCCGGGAAGACCTTCTCCTTCACGGGCTGGAAGGTCGGCTGGGTGACGTCGACGCCCGCCCTCGTCTCCGCCGTGCGCTCGGCCAAGCAGTTCCTGACGTACGTCTCCTCGGGCCCCTTCCAGTACGCGGTCGCGGAGGCCCTCGCCCTCCCCGACACCTACTTCGAGACGTTCCGCCGGGACATGCAGACCAAGCGGGACATCCTCGCGGCGGGGCTGGCGGAGGCGGGCTTCGAGGTCTACGACACGGCCGGCACGTACTTCATCACGACCGACATCCGGCCCCTCGGGGAAACGGACGGCTTCGCCTTCTGCCGTTCCCTGCCGGAGCGGGCCGGGGTCGTCGCCATCCCGAACGCGGTGTTCTACGACCATCGGGAGGCGGGGGCGCCGTTCGTGCGGTTCGCGTTCTGCAAGCGTGCGGAGGTCTTGAAGGAGGCGGCGGAGCGGCTGCGGCAGTTGTCGTAGGGGGCCGATCCAGTCTGCTGGTGCGTGAGGACTGAGCGCGCAGTTCCTCCCCCGGACGCGGACTACTCTGTTGCCGCTGAACGATTCCGTGACGTGTGGGACTTGGAAGGGTTGACCGGCGATGCCGCTGAGCACCGAGGAGTCGGGGTCCATCGGGGCGATAGGCGGCTACCTGCTCGTCGACCGGCTCGGCAGTGGCGGCATGGGAGTCGTCTACCTCGGTCGCTCCGCCTCCGGACGCCACGTCGCCGTCAAGGTGGTCCACGCGCAGTACGCGCAGGACGAGGAGTTCCGCACCCGTTTCCGCCAGGAGATCGCGGCGGCACGGCGGGTCAGCGGAGCGTTCACCGCCCCCGTCGTGGACGCGGACCCGGACGCCGAACTGCCGTGGATGGCGACGCTGTACGTGCCGGGCCGCACCCTCGACGACCTCGTCGCCGAGCAGGGCGCACTCGGCGGACCCGGACTGCGCACGCTGGCCCTCGGCCTGGTGGAGGCGCTGCGGGACATTCACCAGGCCGGTGTCGTGCACCGGGACCTGAAGCCGAGCAACGTGCTGATGGCCGACGACGGCCCGCGCGTCATCGACTTCGGCATCTCACGGGCGGCCGACAACGAGGCCCTCACCGTGACCGGACGCCTCATCGGCACCCCACCCTTCATGTCCCCGGAGCAGTTCGCCTCGCCCAAGGACGTCACCGCCGCCTCGGACGTCTTCTCGCTCGGCTCGCTCCTGGTGTACGCCGCCACCGGAAACCGTCCCTTCGAAGGCGGCAGCCCGTACATGACGGGCTATCAGGTGGTGCACGAGCAGCCCTCCTTGGACGGCGTACCGGAGCCGCTGCTGGGCATCGTCGTGCGCTGCCTGGCCAAAGACCCCGCCGACAGGCCTCGGCTGGACGAACTGCAACGGCTGTTCAGGTCCCTGCCGAGCACGGCCGACGCCGTGGCGGCGGGCGGCCCGCCGACCGTGCCGGGACACCGGAGGCACTCCCGGGGCGGCGGCGACACCACCACCGCCGGGCACGCCGGTCGCGGACGCCGGACGCGTCGGCTGGTTGTCCTCGGCGCGGTCCTGGCCGTCACCGGGGTGTCCGCGTCGGTGTACCACCTCAAGTCGAGCGCGCAGTCCGGCGACGCCCGTCCCGGCGCGAGCGCCTCGGCGTCCCCGGCCCCGGCGCTGCCCGCCGGCTGGCGGCCCTGGCAGACGCATCTCACCCGAGCCGTGCGGGACGACTCGTCGAGCATCAACGTGGACGATGTGGACGCCGGCTGTGTGTCCGCCGGATCCGCCCTGTACTGCGCGGGCACCGGCTTCACCGTGGCCCGTCTCGACGCCGCCTCGGGCCGCGTCGCGTGGCGGTACGGGAACAGCTCCCAGGCGGCCGAGCGGCCCCTGGGCGTGCGGGACGGGATCGTGTACACCTACGAGCAACCGGACGAGGTGCTGGCGGACCAGCGGGTGATCGCCCTCGACGCCGACACCGGCAAACGCGTCTGGACCCGCGATGTCAGCGCGACCGCCCGCGTCGCCCTGTTCGACGGCGGCGTCCTGGCGATGTCGGAGACCGCGAAGGAGTTCGTCGCCCTGGACGCCGCCACGGGCAAGGACCTGTGGCGCGCCCCGGCCGAGTCGTCGGTGGGCAGCCTCTGTGCCCCGGTGGTCCTGGGCGACGCTCCCTACGGTCTCTGCGGCGACGCGAACGACCCCACCCAGGGCTCGGCCGGCCTGCTGCGCCTCGACCCGGCCGGCGGCACGGCGGACGAACTCGACCCGCTGCCGGCGAGCGCGACGCCGCTCGGCATCCTCGCCGGGGGGCCGCTGTTCGCGCTGCCGAAGGACACCACCGGGTACCAGTCGGGCGACGGCGGGGACGCGTCGTACACCGCTCTGCTGCGGGTGAACCCGAACACCGGCAGCGCCACCAGGATCTTCCTGAAAGGCGACCCGAGCGGCACGCCGACCGTGATCGACCGGACCGTGTACTTCGTCCGCCCCGACGGGACGGTCACCGCGGTCGATGCCGCCAACGGCACCAGGCTGTGGCAGCGGGACACGCAGATCGAGAACCTGTCGGCTCCGGTGCGCTCGACGACGTACGACACCGTCTACTTCGCCAACCGCTACGGCCGCCTCGCCGCCCTCGACCAGGCCACCGGGGCCGTCCGGTGGACCACGCCCAAGCTCGACGACCCGGGCACCTCGCCGCAGAACACGATCCCGAGCGTGCTGCTGGTGTACGACGCGATCGTGGCCGTGGCAGGGGAGACGGCCTTCTCGGTGAGCCCGGTCCGGGGGACGGCGGGAGAGACGGCGAACTGACGGCGGCAGCGACTCCCGCACGAGACGGGTCCGGCACGGCCTTGCCGCACCGGGAGTCCTTCGTCAGCGGGCGTCCGCCTCGGGCTCCGGACCGCGCGGCGCTGCAGCTCGGGGCGCTGCAGTTCAGGGCGGCTACCCCATCGGGCGTACATTTCTCGCACATCGCCTTGGTCCCCCGGCACTGTGCGAATGTGAGCCACGCCAGTACCACCGCCGCCGCCCTCGCCCCGCCCGTCGCTCAGCGGCCCGGTGCCCGGTTGTCCCTCGTCGCTGTCGGCGGGGTCGCCGTGGGGCTGTTCGCGATGGCCCGGCTCACCGGGATGACCGTGCTGGCGCTGGCCGCCTGGGCGGGCGGCCGGCATCCGCTGACGCTGCTCGGCCGGTCGTGGGACGCGGCGTGGTACCTGGGGATCGCGGCGCACGGCTACGGCCGCACCCTGTACTTCGGGCCCGGCGTCGTCCACAGCGATCTGGCGTTCTTCCCGCTCTACCCGGGCCTGGTCCGGATCCTGACGGCCGTCACCCCGCTCAGCGGGGCCGGTGCGGGGCTGCTGGTGTCCTGGACGGCCGCCGCCGTCGCCGCGGGCGGGATCTACGCGGTGGGCGCCCGGCTGCACGGCCGTGCGGTGGGCACCGTCCTGGTGCTGCTCTGGGGGCTGCTTCCGCACTCCGTGGTGCTGTCCATGGCGTACACGGAACCCGTCCTGACCGCCTTCGCCGCCTGGTCGCTGTACGCGGTGCTGGCCGGGAACTGGGTGTGGGCGGGTGCCCTGGCCGCCCTGGCGGGGCTGTCCCGCCCGAACGGTTTCGCGGTCGCGGTGGCCGTGCTGGTCGCCGCCGCGTGCGAGCTGCGCCGCGCCCGCGGCCGGGTTACCCACAGGCTGTGGACGGGCGCGGCGCTCGCCCCGCTCGGCTGGACGGCGTACGTCCTGTGGGTGGGCCGGCGCAGCGGGAACCGGCTGGGCGGCTACTTCGACGTACAACGGCTGTGGGGCTCGCGCTTCGACTTCGGCCGGGGCTCGCTGGCCTTCGTCCGTACGCTGCTGCTGCGCGGCGACCGGTTCGTCTTCCCGATGGCCCTGATGATCGTGGCCGCGGCGGTCGTGCTGTTCGCCCTCCTGGCCCTCGACCGCGCGCCGCTGCCGCTGCTCGCCTACACCGCCGCGCTCCTGCTGATCGCGCTCGGCGGCTCGGGCTTCTTCGAGTCGAAGCCGCGCTTCCTGCTGCCGGCCTTCCCGCTGCTGCTCCCGCTGGCCCGGGCGCTGGCCCGCACGGCGAGAGCCCGGCCCTGGCACGCGACGGTGGTGGTCACGGCCCTGGCCGGGCTCTCGTTCGGCTACGGCACGTACCTCGTCGTGTACGCGCACACACCGCTGTAGGGAGGAAGCGGGAGGTCGGACTACTCGTCGTCCTCGGGCTTCTCGGCCTCGTTGACGGCCTCCTCCAGGCCGAGCTGCTCGACCAGCCACTTGTCGAACTCGAGCGCGGCCCGCACCCAGCTGACCGTGGACGAGACGAAGTGGTTGATGTCGACGCCCGTGCCGATCAGCATCTGGGCCTCACCGATGAGACGGACGGTGCCGTCGTCGTGGGTGTGGGTGTAGACCTTGGGCCACAGGGTCCGCCGGTTCCAGTCGTCGATCGACTCGAGCAGCTGCGGCTTCTCGTCGATCTTGTGGGGGCGGTCGTAGAACGTCCGCACCGAGAAGACGGCCTGCTCGTCCTCGCCGCGGAACATGAAGTAGGTGCGGAACTGCTCCCACGGCGCCGCGAGGTCACCCTCGTCGTCGACGACGTACTTGAGCTCCATCTGGTCGAGGAGCTGCTTCACAAGATCCTGATCCGGGACGACGGGGCCCGCCGGTCCTTGGGGCTGCGGCTCGGGCTGGCCCCCGAAGTTCGGAATCGAGGACGGGTCGATGGTCACCGTGATTTTCCCTTCGTCTGGACTCCGCCATCCTCCCTCATGCGGGGAGGGGGGCCGCAACCCCGGCCCCTCCTTCAGCCGTGGGCTGACAGGATCCCGGCGACCGCCCGGCGGTCGATCTTCCGGTTGGCGTTCAGGGGGAACGCGTCGAGGTGCGTGAAACCGCGCGGGAGCATGTAGACGGGCAGCAGTCCGGCCAGGTGGGCGCGCAGCGCGAGGGGGTCCTGGGCGGTGCCGGTGTAGGCCGCCGCCAGCGACGGTTCGGGCTCCCCGGGCGCCCGCACCACGGCCACCACCGCCTCGGCGACCCCGGCGGCCGTGCGCAGGGCGGCCTCGACGTCGCCGAGCTCGACGCGGTGGCCGCGGATCTTCACCTGCTGGTCGAGCCGGCCCAGGTGCAGCAGCGCGCCGTCCGCCCCGCGCCGTACCCGGTCGCCGGTCCGGTAGTACAGCTCCGCGGCGGGCGCCTCCAGGTCGTCGTGCACCGTGGCCCGGTCGCCGTCGAAGCGGACGAAGCGGCCGGGGTTCTCGGCGGGGTCGAGATAGCCGGGGAAGCGCTGCGGGCCGCGCAGGCACAGCTCGCCCTCGTCCGCCCGGTGGCCGTCGTCGTCCAGGACCAGGGCGTCGAGGTGCGGGTAGGGCGTGCCGATGGGGACCGTGCCGTTGGCGGTGGCCGGCCAGTGCGCGGGGTCGGCGGGCAGCCGGTACTGGGTGCAGGAGACGGTGAGCTCGGTGGGGCCGTAGAGGTTCTCCAGGACGCTGCCGGGGGCGGCCACCCGCCAGGCGGCGGCCTGTTCCAGGGTGAGCGGCTCACCGCCGAACAGGGTCCAGCGCAGCTCCGGCATGCTGTCCGGGGCCAGGTCGCGCAGCCGCCGGGCGTAGGTGATCACCGAGGGGACCGAGAACCAGTGGGTGACGCGGTGCTCGCGGATGAAGCGGGCGGGGCGGACCAGATCGGAGCGGGCCGGTACGACGAGGGTCGCGCCGGTGCTCCAGGCGGTGAACATGTCCCAGGCCGTCGGGTCGAAGGTGAGGTCGAAGGTCTGCGAGACCCGGCTGCCGGGGCCGATGCCGTAGCGGGCGGTGGCGTGGTCGAGCATGGCCGACGCGTTGCGCTGGAGCACCGGGACGCCCTTGGGGGTGCCGGTGGAACCCGAGGTGAAGACGATGTACGCGATCGCGTCGGGGCACGGCCGGTACGGCGGAAGGTCCGCCACTTGGCCCGCCGTCTCCACTTGGCCCGCCGTCTCCACTTGGCCCGCTGCCTCCACTTGGCCCGCCGTCTCGGTGAACGGCAGGACGGGGCAGGGGAATTCGGTGTGCCGCGCGTGTTGCTCGGCCGCCGGCTCCGCCAGTACCGCGTCCAGCCGGGCCGCCCGGGCGATCGCGGTCAGCCGGGCCGGCGCGACCTCCGGGCCCAGCGGCACGGCGGCCGCACCCAGCCGCTGGGCGGCCAGGTAGGAGGCGTAGGCGGCGACGGTCCGGTTGGCCAGCACGCCGACGCGTTCCGGGCGCCGCCCGCCGAGGGCGCCCAGGATCCGGGCGGCGGTGTGCTCGGCGAGGCGGCGCAGCTCCGCGTAGCCGAGGACCCGGCCGCCGGTCTCCAGGGCGGCCGTCCCGGGGTGGGCGTCGGCGGACGCGGCGAACCGTTCGTAGAGGGTGCGCTGGTCAGCCACGGCCGGCGGCCTCCGGTGCGGGCGTCACGTACGCGTCGTAGTACACGGGCGTGCCGAGGAACGACGAGGTGAACACCCCGCCCACGCGCGGACCGGAGACCGCCAGGTGCACGTAGGAGAAGATCGGCACCAGCGGGACGTGCCAGGTCGTCAGGGTCTCGTCCAGGGCGGCCCACTCGGCGGCGGCGAGGTCGGCGGGCAGCGCGGAGATCCGGGCGATCTCGGCGTTGACGTCCGGGTCGTCGAGGTAGGTGTAGTCGGCGTTCCCGGTGGGTCGCAGGGTACGGCCGTCGAAGCCGGTGAGGAGGGTGGCGGCGCCGGGCCAGTCGGCGGCCTGGCCCATCAGGTAGAGGTCGAAGGCGTGGCCGCGGGTGAGGACCGTCGTGTTGTGCCGGGGCCGGTCGGTCTCCACCACCTCGACCGCGAAGCCCGCCGCCTGAAGGGAGCGGGCGACCGCGTGGGCCCCCGCCGTGAAGTACGCGCCGTCGCGGCTGAGCAGCCGCAGCGGACGGCCGTCCCAGCCGTCCGGCAGGCCGCGCGGGCCGCCCGCGTGCGGGTCGGGGTAGGGGCGGTGGCCGAGGGTGGCCGGGGAGAGGATGGTGTGGGTGGTCTCGCCCTGGGCGGCGCCCGCCATCGCGTCGCGGACCGCCTCCTTGTCGAGGGCGCGGGCGATCTCCCGGCGGACCTCGACGTCCGTCACGCGGGCCGTGTTGATCGCGAGGTACCAGACCAGCGGGGTGCGGTCGCGGCGCAGCCGGGCCCCGAGGCCGGGGTCGGCCAGCAGCTCCGCGGCGACCTCCTCGGGCGCGTTGTTCTCGGCGACGGCGAAGGCGTCCGGGCCCTCCCCCGCGTGGGCGCGCCGGTTCTGGGCGGCCGCGTCGGCGCCGAGTTCGAACTCGATGCGGTCCGGGTGGTCGTGCCGTACGGCGTCGGTGGCCGGGTCCCAGTGCGGGTTGCGTTCCAGGACCAGGCGCTCGCCGGCGAGGTGTCCGGTGATGCGGTACGGCCCCGAGGCGAGGGGGGCCTTGCCGTACGTCTCGCCGGTGTCGGTGTCGCGCGGGACCGGCACGGTGGTCACCAGGGCGGCGGCGAACGGCAGGTCGGGGCGCGGCTCGGGGAAGCGGAACACCAGGGTGCGGGCGCCGCGCACCTCCAGGCCCGGCACCGCGGCGGTGCCGTCGGTGAAGGGGCCCGCGTAGGGGCCGTTCGCGGCCAGCCACTCCTGGAGGTGGCGGGGGCCGCCGGCGAGGCTCTCCTCGAAGGAGCGGGCGATGCCGTGCGCCACGTCGGCGGCGGTGATCTCCCGGCCGTCCTCGTACCTGAGGCCCGCCTTGAGGGTGAACTCCCAGGTGCGGCCGTCGCCGTCGACGTCCCGGCCGGGGTGCTCGGCGAGGTCGCCGACCAGCCGCCAGCCGCCCGCGCCGTCCTCCGCGAACATCGTCAGCGTGCGGAAGAGGAGGTGGCCGAGCGCGGTGGCCTGGAGGGTCTGGATGCGCTGCGGGTCGAGGTGGTCGTGGTCGCCGTCGCGCAGCACGCGCAGGGTGCCGCCGCGCACGGCGCCCGGCACCGGGCGGGCCGGGCCCTGCGAGTCGCGCGGGTCGCGGGCGATGGATGTCCTGCTCATGGTCGTGCTCCGATGCGTGCGGGCGGGGTGGTGCGGCCGTCGGTGGCGAACGCGGACACGGGTGGGGGTGCGGGTGCGGGTGCGGATGGCGATTCGGGTGCGGGCGCGGGTGCCGATACGGGCGCGGGCACGGGTGCCGATACGGGTGCGGGTGAGGTCACGAGGACGACGCCTCGCGCAGCGCGTTCAGGTGGTCCAGGCCGGACAGCACCGCGTCCTTGGCCACCCCGAAGTCGATCAGGCAGGCCAGTTCGTCGACGCCGGCCGCGCGGGCCCGCTCCACCACGGCCGACGCCTGCGCCACCGTCCCGAACAGCCCGCTGGTGCCGTAGTAGGTGTCGAAGGAGCGCCGGACCAGGAAGTCGATGTCGGACTCGCGAAGCTTGTCGGGGTCGAAGCCGGACAGGATGCTGCCCGCGGACCGGGCGATGAGCCCGAAGGAGCTCTTCAGGTACGCGGTGAACGGCTCCCGGACCGTCGCCTTCACCTGCTCCGGGTCCTCGCCGAGGTAGGTGTGCAGCATCAGGGCGACATGGCCGGGCCATCCGTCGTGGCCGGGGCGTTCGGCGAGCGCCTTGCGGTACCGGGCGATCTTCTCGGCGAGCTGGTCGAAGTCCTGGCCGAGCAGGTGGGTGAGCACCCCGGCGCCCGCGGTGCCGGCCGCGCGGAAGGTCTCCGGGCCGCCCGCGCTGGTCACCCAGACCGGCAGTTCGGGCTGGACGGGCGGCGGGAAGACGCGTACCTCGGCCGGGTTCCCGGCGCCGTCGGTGACGGCAAGGGGTTCGCCGCGCCACAGGGCGCGCACCTGCTCTACGGCGTCGATGACGGCGGTCTTGCGGCCCGCGTAGCCCTCCGGGCGCAACGCGAAGTCGACGGCGTTCCAGCCGGAGGCCAGGGAGAGGCCCGCGCGGCCGCCGGAGAGGTTGTCGACGACCGACCACTCCTCGGCGATGCGCAGCGGGTGGTGCAGCGGGGCGACCACGCTGCCCGCGCGGATCGCGACCCGCTCGGTGACGGTGGCGACGGCGGCGCCGGTCACCGACGGGTTCGGGTAGAGCCCGCCGAACGGGTGAAAGTGGCGCTCGGGGGTCCACACGGCCGAAAAGCCGTGCGTGTCGGCGTACTTGGCGCCTTCGAGCAGCAGGTCGTAACGGCCGCCGCCGCTTTCGCCGATGCGCTCGCCGACGCTGCCGTCGGAGCGCTCGCCGGCGCTGCCGTCGGCGAAGTAGAAGAGACTGAAGTCCATCTCGGGGCCTCTCGGGACGGGTGGGTCGGTGGCGGTCAGCGCAGGCTGAGCGGGCGCAGGTCGGTCCAGACCGTGGCGATGTGCGCGAGGGCCTCCTCGCGGCTGCCCTCGAACCCGGTGGCACGCCAGCCGGCGGGCAGGGGCAGCGGGGCGGGCCACACCGAGTACTGCTCCTCGTGGTTGACGACCACGAGATGGCGGAGGGTGTGCTGTTCGGTCATCGGGCGGCTTCCTTGGTGTCGGGCGTGGACGGGGAGGTGCCGTCCGTGAGCGGGGACGGCAGGTCGTACCTGATCCGGGCCAGCGAGGACAGGCCGAGCGGGAGCAGGGCCGAGGACAGGCCGATGGCGGTGATCAGGACGGTGGCGCGCAGGCCGACCGCGCCGCCGAGGAAACCGCCGAGGAGGGCGCCGACGGGGGCGATGCCCATGGCGACGAAGCGGTTGGTGGCGGCCACCCGGCCCTGCAGGGAGTCGGGGGTGAGGGTCTGCCGGATGCTGAGCACGGTGACGTTGTTGGCGACGCCGAACGACGCGAACAGGAAGTTGATCAGCATCAGGGTGCCGACCGCGAGGAGCCCGGAGCCGTGCACGGCGGAGAGGCCGAGCATGACGAGGTTGGCGATCGCGGCGGTGGTCAGCATGGTGCGGCCGTAGCCGAAGCGCTGCGGCAGCCGGCCCGCGAAGGCCGCGCCGACCAGGAAGCCGGGGCCCAGCGCGGCCATCACCAGGCCGATCTCGCCCGCGGACAGGCCCAGGGTGCGCGGCATGAACTGGACGAAGGCGACCTCCAGCGCCGTGAAGGACAGGTTGAAGATCGAGGCCATGATCGTCATGGCGCGCAGCGGCTCGTTGCCGAAGACGAACTTCAGGCCCGCCCACACCTCGCGCAGGGTCCCCGCCGGGGAGGCGTCCCCGGCGTGCTCGGCCCGGTCCTCCTTGTGCCGGATGGTGCTGATGGTCAGCGCGGACGCCAGGTAGGACACGGCTCCGGCCAGCACCGCGACCGGCGCGGTCAGCCACTGCACCAGCACCCCGCCGAGCGCGGGCCCGCCGATGGTGGCGGCGGACTGGCTGGCGCCGAGCGCCGAGTTGCCGGCGGTGAGCTGGTCGCGCTCCACCAGCCGGGGCAGATAGGCCTGCCCGGCCACGTCGAACAGCACGCTGCCGCAGCCGGCGAGGAAGCCGAGCACGTACAGCCAGCTGATGCCGAGCCGGTCGGTCCAGTAGAGGACGGGGACGACCGACAGCACGAGGGCGCGGCCGAGGTCGGTGGCGATGAGGATGTTCCTGCGCCGGACCCGGTCCACGAGCACGCCCGCGAACAACGAGACCAGCAGGTACGGCAGTTTGACCACCGAGGTGAGCAGGCCGACCTGGGCCGAGCTGGCGGCCAGGGCCAGCACCGCGACCAGGGGCAGCGCGAGTTCGCTGATCTGGGCGGCGAACAGGGAGGCGGTCTGCCCGGTCCACAGCCGGGTGAAGTCGGCGTTGCGCCAGACGCTGGGGGCGGGCGGGGCGGCGGCTTCCCCGACGGTCGCGGCGTCGCTCATGGGGTGCTCCTACACAGGGGGTTGGTCCTACAGAGGGGAACTAGGGGGAACTAGGGGGTGACACCCTGCGGGCGGCCGGCGGCCGCGTCCTGCAGGCGGCGGGCGACCTGGGGAACGTTGGGCTGTTCGAGCATGCTGAAGTGGTCGCCGGGCGACTCGTCGATCAGAAGGGTGCCGCCGACCCGCGGCTGCCAGCCCATGTGCCAGCCCTCGAACAGCTCGGTCTCGGCGCGGATCAGCACCGCGTCGCCGCGCAGCGGCTCGCGCGGGGTGTCGCGGTAGGCGAGCAGGGCGCGGGCGTGCCGGGTGTACAGCTGGACGAGCCGGCGCAGGTCCTCGACCGAGCGGGCGTCGGCCCGTTCGTCGGTGGTGCCCTGGGTGAGCCGGACGACGTGGGCGAGGCGGGCCTCGGGGTCCAGGGCCTCCAGTTCGGCCTCGGTGACGTCGAGCCGGCCGGCGAACGCGCCGAGGATGGCGGCGGACTCGCTGGTGGCGTAGCGCGGCGGGACCGGGTCGTCGATGCTGGCGCTGATGATCGTCAGCATGCCGACCTCCTCGCCGGCGGCCTCCAGCTGGCGGGCCATCTCGTAGGAGACCATGCCGCCCATGCACCAGCCGCCCAGGAAGTACGGGCCCTCGGGCTGGACCGCGCGCACCTCCGAGAGGTAGAGCGCGGCGATCTCCTCGACGCTGTCCGGGCGGGGCACGTCCGGGCCCGCGTACTCGGGCGCCTGGAACGCGTACAGCGGGCGGTCCGGGTCGAGGACGTCGACGAGTTCGGAGTAGCAGAAGACGCTGCCGCCCAGCGGGTGCACCAGGAAGAACGGGGCCTGGGTGCCGGTGGAACGCAGCGGCACCAGGGTGGACGCGGCCTGCTGCCGCTCGCCGCTGACGATCTCGGCGAGCCGCTCGATCGTGCCGCCCTCGAACAGCGCGGCCACCGGCACCTCGACGTCGGTGATGTCGGGCAGCCGCATGATCACGCGGAGCGCGGAGATGGAGTTGCCGCCGAGGTCGAGGAAGGCGTCGGTGACGCCGACCTCGGGGACGCCGAGGACGTCCCGCCAGATCGCCGCGATGGCCTCCTCGGTGGGGGTGCGGGGCGCGACGAAGACGCCGGCGGTGGTCTCCTCGCGGCCGGGGGCGGGCAGCGCGAGCCGGTCGACCTTGCCGTTGGGGGTGAGCGGGAAGGCGTCCAGGACCACGAAGGCGCTGGGCACCATGTACTCGGGGAGGGCGGCGGCGGCCAGTTCGCGCAGTTCGGCCGCGCTGGGGGCGGTGCCGCCCGCGGAGGTCCCGGAGGTCCCGGAGGTCCCGGAGGTCCCGGAGGTCTCGGGGGTGAGGTAGGCGGCGAGGCGGGCGTCGCCGGGCTGGTCGTGGCGGGCCATGACGACCACCCGGCCGACGCCCGGGTGCCGGGCGAGCACGGTCTCTATCTCGCCGAGTTCGATGCGGAAGCCGCGCACCTTCACCTGGTGGTCGGAGCGGCCGAGGAACTCCAGGCGGCCGTCGGGCAGCCACCGGGCCACGTCACCGGTGCGGTACATCCGGGCGCCCGCCGGGCCGCCGTACGGGTCGGGCACGAAGCGGTCGGCGGTCAGGTCGCCGCGCCGGGAGTAGCCGCGGGCCAGCCCGTCACCGGCGATGTAGAGGTCGCCGGGGACGCCGTCGGGGACCGGGGCGAAGGAGGCGTCGAGGACGTGGACGCGGGTGTTGGCGATCGGGCGGCCCAGGGTGACCGGCTCGCCGGGGCGCACCCGGTCCAGGGCGGACCAGATGGTGGTCTCGGTGGGCCCGTAGGCGTTCCACACCACCGGGAAGCGGGCGGTCAGCTCCTGTGCGAGGTCCTCGGGGAGCGCCTCGCCGCCGGAGATCACCCGCAGCCGCTCGTCGCCGCCGAGCCCCGCCTCGACCAGCAGCCGCCAGCTGGACGGGGTGGCCTGCACGACGGTCGCGCCGGACCGCTCGACCGCCTCCCGCAGCCGGGGCCCGTCCACCGCGATGTCCGGGGCGACGATCAGCTCGGCGCCGGCCAGCAGCGGCAGGTACACCTCCAGGGCGGCGATGTCGAACGACAGCGAGGTGACCGCCAGCAGCCGGTCCTCGTCGGTCAGTTCGAGGTCGCGGCCGAAGGACAGCAGCAGGTTGAGCAGGGCCCGGTGCGGGATCTGCACGCCCTTGGGGCGGCCGGTGGAGCCCGAGGTGTAGATCGTGTACGCCAGGTGCTCGGGCCCGGCCTGCGGCAGCGGGTCGGTCTCCGGCCGGTCCGCGGCGACCGTGCGGTCCACCTCGACGACGGCGGTGCCCTCGGGCACGGCGGGCGGGGCGAGCCCGGCGCCGGTCAGCAGGACCGGCACCCGGGCGTCGTCGAGCATGTACGCGAGGCGCTCGCGCGGATACCCGGGGTCCAGCGGGACGTAGGCGCCGCCCGCCTTCAGCACCGCGACCAGGGCCACCACCAGCTCCGCCGAGCGCTCCAGGTGGACGCCGACCAGCGTGTCCGGGCCGACGCCGAGCCCGCGCAGCTCGTGCGCGAGCCGGTTGGCCCAGGCGTTGAACTCGCCGTAGGTCAGGGTGGTTTCGCCGAAGCGTACGGCGGTGCGGTCGGGGTGCTTGGCGGCCCGCTCGGCGAGCAGCTCGGGCAGGGTGCGGTCGAGGTCCCAGCCGGCCGCGGTGTCGTTCCACTCGGTGAACAGCAGGTCCAGGTCGGCGGCGCCGAGCAGCGGGGTGGCGTGCACGGCCGCGTGCGGGTCGGCGACCAGCGCGGCGAGGGCCCCCGCGTAGTAGCCGCCGACGGTGTCGATCCAGGCGGCGGTGAACTCGGCGGCGTCGTGGTTGATCCGCAGCCGGACCTCGCCGGTGACCGGGTCGGTGCCGAAGTTCGCGGTGAACGGGAAGTTGGTCTGCTCGAAGAACTCGCCGCCCGTGACGGCCAGTTGCTCCAGCTCCATGTCGTAGCTGCGGAAGCTGCGGTGGTCGACGACCGTCTCGAAGAACCCCGGCCGGCGCTGGTCCTGGAGCATCTGCGCCATCGGGTAGCGGCGGTGCGGCAGCGCCCCGCTCTCCGCGGCGTGCACGCGCCGGGCCAGCTCGGTCCAGGTGGTGCCGGTGACGTCCACGACGAGCGGGAGGGTGTTGAGGAACAGGCCGACGACCTGGTCGCCGTCGGCGGTCTCCGGGCGGCCGTTGCCGACCAGGCCGGTGACGATCCGGCTCTGCCCGGACAGCAGGGACAGCACGCGGGCGTGGGCGGCGAACATCACCGACTTCACCGGCACCCGCGCCTCGGCGGCCACCGCGCGCAGCTTCTCCCCGAGCCCCGCGGGCAGCGGCACCTCGTGCACCCGGGCCTCGCGGACGGCGGCGAGCTCCGGGTCCGCGCGCCGGGGCAGCCCGGTGAAGTCGGTGTCCGCCAGCACGTCGGCCCAGTACGCCCGGGACTCCGCGCTGGCCAGCGCCTCCTGCTCCAGGGCGAGGAAGTCGCGGAACCGGGTGACCGGGGCGGTCGCCGGGTCGGGGCGGCCGGCCAGCCGGGCGTCGTAGCCGGTGATCAGCTGGGAGGTGACCAGGGACAGGCTCCAGCCGTCCAGGACCGCGTGGTGGAAGCTCAGGTTGAGCCGGAAGTCGTCGTCGGCGAAGACGTGCACGTGCAGGGTGAGCAGCGGGGCCCGGGTCAGGGTGAACGGCGTCGCCTTCTCCCGCTCGGTCCACGCGGCCACCTGCCGCTCCTGCTCGGCCGGGTCGAGTCCGCGCAGGTCCTGCACGGTGAGCGGGGTCGCCACGGCCGCGTGCACCAGCTGCATCGGCTTGCTGAACCGGGTCAGGTCGAAGGAGCTGCGCAGGATGTCGGAGCGTGCGATGACCCCGGCGAGGGCAGCCCGCAGCGCGGCCTCGTCGAACCGGCCGGACAGCCGGACGGCGGAGATGTCGTGGTAGGTGGGGGTGTCGCCGTCGGCGTGGCTGTGGAACAGCATGCCGGACTGGAGGAGGGTCAGCGGGTAGGCGTCGATGATCTCGGCGGCCGCGGTGCCGCCGGCGGTGTCGGTGGGGTCGGCGAGCTCGGTGCGGTCGGCGAAGTCGGTGCGGTCGGTGCGGTCGGTGCGGTCGGCTATGTCGTCGTGGGACGGCACGGGGTTCCTTCCGGAGTGCGTCTGGGGAGCCGGGCGAGGGCGGACCGGGGGCGGGGGCGGGCCGGAGGGTCAGGCCCGGAGGCGGGCGAGGTCCTCCGGGGAGAGCAGGCCGAAGGCGGCGACCTCCTGGCGGGCGGGTCCGGCGGCGGGGTCGGCGGCGGAGCCCGCGGGGCCGGTGTGTTCGGCCAGCCAGCGGGCGAGGGTCTCGACGGTCTGCGCGGCGAACAGCCGCTGGAGCGGGATCTCGTGACCGGCCTCGCGGGCCAGGCCGACGATCCGGACGGCGTGCATCGAGTCGCCGCCGATCTCGAAGAAGTTGTCCCGCGTGCCGACCCGGTCGAGGCCGAGGACGCGCTGCCAGAGCCCGGCCAGCAGCTCCTCCTCCGGGGTCGCCGGGGCGAGGTGGTCGCCCGTCCTGCCCGCCCCGTGGTCCGGGGCGGGCAGGGCCTTGCGGTCGACCTTGCCGTTGGGGCTGAGCGGCAGCGCCGCCAGCACGACGAAGGCGCTGGGCACCATGTGCTCGGGAAGCCGCTCGGCGAGGGCGGCCCGCAGGTCGCCCGCGGAAGGACTGCGGCTCGACGTCAGGTACGCCACGATCCGCCGGTCCCCCGGCCGGTCCTCGCGGACCACCACGACCGCCTGGCCGACCGGCTCCAGGTCCAGCAGCGCCGCCTCGATCTCGCCGAGTTCGATGCGGAAGCCGCGCACCTTCACCTGGTGGTCGGTCCGGCCGAGGTACTCCACGTAACCGTCGGCGTGCCAGCGGGCCAGGTCCCCGGTGCGGTAGAGGCGGGCGCCGGGCGAGCCGCCGTACGGGTCGGGCACGAACCGGTCGGCGGTCAGGTCGGGCCGCCCGCCGTAGCCGCGGGCCAGCTGCACACCGCCCAGGTACAGCTCGCCGGGCACGCCGACGGGGGCGGGCCTGAGCAAGGCGTCGAGGACGTAGGCGCGGGTGTTGGCGATGGGGGTGCCGATGGGGACGGCCGGGCCGGTCCAGCCGGGGCGGGAGGTCCAGCGGGTGACGTCGACGGACGCCTCGGTGGGGCCGTACAGGTTCTCCAGGGCGGCCTCGGGCAGGGCCAGGTGGAAGCGGCGGGCCAGGTCCGCGGGGAGCGCCTCGCCGCTGCACACCACCAGGCGCAGCGAACCGCAGTCGGCGGCCCGGCCGGCCGCGAGGAACGTGTCCAGCATCGGCGGCACGAAGTGGCAGACGGTGACCCGCTCGTCCCGCACCAGGGTGGCGAGGTGGTCGGGGTCGCGGTGCCCGCCGGGTTCGGCCAGGACCAGCCGGGCGCCGGTGAGCAGCGGCCAGAACAGCTCCCACACGGACACGTCGAAGCTGATCGGCGTCTTCTGCAGCACGGTGTCCGCGCCGGTCAGCCGGTACGCGTCCTGCATCCAGCGCAGCCGGTTGACGATCCCGCGGTGCGGCACCTGCACGCCCTTCGGGCGGCCGGTGGAGCCGGAGGTGTAGATCACGTACGCCAGGTGGTCCGGCGTCAGGGGGGCCGGCCCGGCGGCCGGGGCGGGCTCGGTCTCCGGGAAGCCGTCCCCGGCGCGCTCGTCCACGGCGACGACGGTGACGCCGTCGGCGGCGAGCGCCTCACCCCCGCCCGGGTGGGCGAGCAGCACCGGGACCCGGGCGTCGGCGAGCATGAACGCCAGCCGCTCGTGCGGGTATCCGGTGTCCAGCGGCAGGTAGGCGCCGCCCGCCTTGAGCACCGCGAGCAGGGCCACCATCAGCTCCGGGGAGCGGTCCAGGTGGACGCCGACCACGGTGTCGGGGCCGACGCCGAGGCTCCGCAGCCGGTGGGCGAGCGCGTTGGCACGGGCGTGCAGTGCGGCGTACGTCAGCTCGCGGTCCGCGAACCGTACGGCGACCGCGTCCGCGTGCCGTACGGCGGCCTCGGCGAGCAGCCCGGTCAGGGTGTCGCCGGCCGGCCGGTCCACGGCGGTGTCGTTCCAGACGTCCAGGAGCCGGGCGCGCTCGGCGGTGCCCAGCGGGTCGATGCCGGAGAGCGCGGTGGCCGGGTCGGCGACGACGGCGGTGAGCACGTTGGTGAAGTGCTCGGCGAACCGCTCCACGGTGGCGGTGTCGAACAGTTCCACGTCGTGGTCGAGCCAGCCGATCAGCTCCCGGCCGGTGTCGATCATCCGCAGGTTGAGGTCGAACTGGCTGTTGGCGACGGACACGTCCACCAGCTCGCCTTCGACCCCCGGCACGTCGAAGGTGCCCAGTTCCACGTTCTGCAGGGCGAACAGCACCTGCACCAGCGGGCCGCGGGACAGGTCCCGCTCCGGGGCCAGCTCGCCCACCAGCCGCCCGAACGGCACGCGTTGGTGGGCGAAGGCCGCCAGGGCGCTGTCCCGGACCCGGCCGAGGAGGTCGCCGAAGGCGGGGTCGCCGTCCAGGTCGACGCGGAGCGGCAGGGTGTTGAGGAAGCAGCCGGGCAGGTCCTCGAACTCCGCACGGGGCCGGTTGGCGACGGGCGTGCCGACCAGCAGCCGCTCCTGCCCGCTCCAGCGGGAGAGCACGACGGCGTAGGCCGACAGCAGGGTCATGAACAGGGTCGAGCCGTGGGCGACGGCGAGCTCGCGCAGGGCGGCCGAGGTGGCCGCGTCCACGGTGATCCGGCGCCGGGCGCCCCGGTGGGCGCTGACGGCCGGGCGCGGCCGGTCGGTGGGCAGCTCCAGCACCCGGGGGGCGCCGTCGAGATGCCCGCGCCACCAGGCCACCAGGCCGTCGAGCACCGGCCCGGCCAGGTCGGCGCGCTCCCAGCGGGCCACGTCGGCGAACTGGAGGGCGGGCTCGCCCAGTTCGTCCCGGCGGTCGGCGTACACGGCCGACAGCTCGCGCAGCAGCACCCCGAACGACCAGCCGTCGAACACGATGTGATGCACCGTCAGTGCCAGCAGGTGGTCGCCGTCGCCGATCCGGAGCAGCGCCACCCGCAGCAACGGGCCGCGCGTGAGGTCGAACGGCTCCCGGACGCTGTCCATCGCGGCGGCGAGGGCCGCCGTCTCGGGGTCGGGGCGGTCCGACAGATCGGTGGTGCGGACGACGGTCCGGGCGCCGGGGACGGCCCGCTGGTGCGGACTGCCGTCCGGGCCGGTCCCGAAGACGGTGCGCAGGACGGCGTGCCGGCCGGTCACCGTGTCCACGGCCCCTTGCAGCGCCGCCGGGTCCAGCGGGCCGCGCAGCCGCAGCACGACGGGCATGTTGTAGGCCGCGTCGCCGGGGCGTACCTGCTCCTCCAGCCACAGGCGTTCCTGGGTCCAGGACAGCGGCGCGGGCTCGGCGGGGTCGGTGCGCGGGATGTCGTCCGGGTGCGGTGCCGGGGTCGTCTCCGCCAGGAGGGCGGCGAGTCCGGCGACGGTGGGGTGGGCGAACAGGTCCTGGAGGGTGAGGCGTTCGGCGGCGGCACCGGGGAACTCGCGCCGGATCCGGGCCAACAGCCGGGTCAGCAGCAGGGAGTGGCCGCCGAGCGCGAAGAAGTCGTCGGTGGCACCCACGCGTTCGCGGCGCAACAGCACCCGCCACTGCTCGGCCAGCCGCTCCTGCACCGGTCCCGCGGGAGCGACGTAGCCGCCGGTGGCGGCCTCGGCACGGTGCTCCAGGGCGTGCAGGGCGTCCCGGTCGACCTTCCGGTTGGCGGTGAGCGGCAGGGTGTCGAGGACGGCGTACGCGGACGGCACCAGGTGGCCGGGCAGCCGGCGGGCCAGTGCGGCACGGACCTCGGTGAGGTCCGGAGACGCGCCGCCGGTGGCGAGGAAGGCGACCAGGCGGTGGTCGCCGTCGCCGTCCGGCACCGCGAGGACGGCGCTCTGCCGGATCCCCGGCAACGCGTCGAGCGCGGCCTCGGCCTCGGCGGGCTCCACCCGGTGGCCGCGCACCTTGACCTGCCGGTCGGCCCGCCCGAGCGGGTCGAGCAGCCCGTCGGGGCGCAGCCGGGCGAGGTCGCCGGTGCGGTAGAGGCGGGCGCCGGGCGAGCCGCCGTGGACGCCGGAGACGCCGGAGACGCCAGTGAACGGGTCGGGGACGAAACCGGAGGCCTCCCCGCCGTCCCCGGACCCGGTGTGGTCGCCGTCCCCGGACCCGGTGTGGTCGCCGTCCCCGGACCCGGTGTGGTCGGCGTACCGGGCCAGGTACGGCGTGCGGACGACGAGTTCGCCGATCTCCCCGATCCCGGCCGGCCGGTCGCCCGCGAGCAGGAGCAGCTGGACGCCCTCGATGCCCGGACCGAGCGGCACCGGCCCGGCCGGGATCGCGTCCGCGGGCGTACCCGCGCGGTGGGCGAGGTGGACGGAGACCGCCTGCGGGGTCTCGGTGGCGCCGTACAGGTTCAGCAGGTCGGCGCCGGGGGCGAGCCGGGCCCAGGCGCGCAGGGTGCGGCCGGTCAGGGTGTCGCCGCCGAAGCCGGCCAACCGCAGCGCGGGCCAGCCGGCCGTGCCGTCCGCCTGGCCGGCGAGGGCGCGGCCGAGGGCCGGGGTGAGGTGGGCGACGGTCGGCGCGGCGTCGGCGAGCCAGCCGGCGAGGGCGGCGGTGTCGCGGACGTCCGCGTCGGGGAAGACGGCGGCGCCGCCCGCCCACAGCGGGGCGAGGACGTCCCGCAGGAACGGGTCGTGACCGAGCCCGGACAGCACCGCGAACCGGTCGTCGGGACCGAGGTCGAAGGTGCGCGTGTACCAGTCGAGGAAGTGCGTGAGCGGCCGGTGCGTGCCGACGACCCGGCGGGGTCGGCCGGTGGTGCCCGAGGTGAAGGCGACGTAGGCGTCGGCGTCGGGCGCGGGCGCGGCGACGGGCGCGCCGTCGGGCAGTCCGGCCAGGGCCCGGTCGAGCCCCTCTCCGGGCTCGATGCGCAGTACCGGTCCGGTAACGAAGCCGGGCAGCGGCAGGCCGGGGGCGCAGCCGAGCCAGGCCCGGGGCGCGAGGGCCTCGGCGCGGGCGCGCAGGGCGTCGTCGGGGTGGTCCGCGTCCAGCACGGCGAAGACCGCGCCCGCCTTGACGGCGGCCAGGATGCCGAGGACGACGGCGGGGTGCCGCACGGCGTGCAGGGCGAGCACGTCGCCGGGGCGGATGCCGCGGTCGTGCAGCAGCCGGGCCAGCCGGTCGGTGGTCCGCTCGGTCTCGGCGTACGACCAGACGCGGTCGCCGAGGATCAGGGCGGGGGCGTCCGGGGTCGCCGCGGCGTGCTTGGCGAGCCGGTCGGTGAGCGGCTCGGGCCGGGCGGGCACGAGGTCGGCGGCCGGGTCGGGCAGCAGGGCGGCGGACCGGGCGGTCGCCAGGTCGAAGTCCCGTACCGTGCGCGCGGGTTCGGCCGCCGCCTGGGCGAGTACGGCGGCCAGCTGGCGCAGCAGGTCCTCGACCCGGGCGGCGTCGAAGAGACCGGCGTCGTAGACCGCCTCCAGCGTGTAGCCGCCGTCGGGGCGGGCACCGGCGTACAGGGTGAGGTCGAACTTGTTGTCGATGTCCCCGAACGGCAGCTGCTCCACCGTGCAGCCGCGCAGGGCGGGGGCGCCGACCGGCGGCAGCATGTTGAAGAAGACCTGGACCAGCCGTCCCCGGGACAGGTCGCGCTCCGGCGCCAGGTCCGCGACCAGCCTGCCGAACGGCACCCGCTGCCGGGCGAAGGCCTCCAGCGCGTCGTCGCGGACCCGGCCGAGGAGTTCGGCGAACCCCGGGTCGCCCGCCGCGTCCACCTTCAGGGGCAGGGTGTTGAGGAAGCAGCCGACCAGGTCGCGGCCGCCGGGGCCGCGGGTGGACGCCGGGGTGCCGACGACCATCCGCTGCTGCCCGCTGTGCCGGGCGAGTACGACCCCGAACGCGGCGAGCAGGGCCATGAACGGCGTCGCCTCGTGGGCCCGGGCCAGCTCGCGGACGGCCGCCCCGGCCGCCGCGTCCAGCTCCGTCCGGACGCGGGCGCCGTGCGAACCGCGTACGGCGGGGCGCGGCCGGTCGGCGGGCAGCTCCAGCACCCGGGGCACCCCGTCGAGATGGCCGCGCCACCACGCCACCAGCGCGTCGGCGCCCGCCTCGCCGACCCGCTCGCGCTCGGCCCGCACGGTCTCGGCGAAGCCGCGCCGCAACGGCCTGAGTTCCGGGTCCGCGGCGCCGTACAGCGCGGTCAGCTCGTCGAAGAGGACCGCGAACGACTGCCCGTCCGCGACCAGGTGATGGGCGGACACCAGGAGCAGCCGCGCGTCGTCGGCGTACCGGACCGCCAGGATCCGCAGCAGCGGGCCGTGGGCCAGGTCGAACGGCTCGCGCACGGCCCGGCGCAGCGCCGCGTGCGCCGCCGCCTCCGGGTCGGCGGACCCGCGCACGTCCTGGGTGCGGACGGGCACGGTCACCGCGTCCAGCACCCGCTGCCGGGGCTCCCCGTCCGCGGTGCCGAAGACCGTGCGCAGGGCGTCGTGCCGGGCCACCAGGGCGTCCACGGCGGTCTGCAGCGCGGCGGGGTCGAGAGGTCCGCGCACCCGCAGGATCACCGGCATGTGGTACGCGGTGTCGCCCGGCCGCAGCTGCTCCTCGAACCAGATCCGCTCCTGTGTCCAGGACAGCGGGTGGGAGGGCGCGTGCGAGAGCGCGTGGGACGGCGGGTGGGAGGGCGGGTGGTCGGTCATGTGGGGTCCCCCAGGGAGTCGGTGCGGCCGGTGAGGTCGGCCAGGCCGACGGTGAACAGGGCCGCGGTCTCGGCGAGCGCGGCAGGGCTCAGCAGGCCCTCGGGTGCGGTGACGGCGCCGGCGAAGGACCGGCCGTCGTCCCAGAGTTCGCACGTCAGCTCGGTCTGGCAGCCGAGCGCGGGCGCGGGCAGCGGCGTGAACCGGACGCCGTCCGCCTCGGCGGGGGCCGCGACGCGCTGCAGCACCAGCAGGTTCTGGTAGAGCGGGGCGCGGCCCGGCGCCGGGCGGGGGGCCAGCGCGGCGACCTCGTCGGTGCCGAGGCCGGTGTGCGCGAGGACCTCCAGGAGCCGCTCTCGGACCAGCGCCAGCAGGGCCGGGCCGTCCAGGGCCGGGTCGGCGGCGATCCGTACGGGCAGGCCGTTGGCGAAGTAGCCGACGGTGCGTTCGTGGGCGGCGTCGCGGTCCTCCACGACGGTGCCGACGGCGAGGTCCTCCCGCCCGGTGACCTTGGCCAGCGCCCGCCACCAGGCGGCGAGGAGCGGTACCAGCACCGGGTGGCGCTCCCGGGCGGCGAACTCCCGCAGCCGGGCGGTGGTGTCGGGCCCGAGGTCGAGCGGGTGCGCGACGGCGGGCCGCGTCCACACCTCCCGCATCCCGAGCGCCGCGCCGCCGGGCCACTCCGGGGCGGTGAGCCCGGCGAGCCGACCGCGCCAGAACGCGCGGGCCGCCCCGGCACCGGGCCGCGGCCCGCCGACGGGCGGCGCGGGCGCGGGCTCCGGGGTGCGGCCGGCGTACGCGGCGGCGAGGTCGGCCACGAGGATCTCCTCGGACCGGGCGTCGTACACGATGTGGTGGACGGCGAGCAGCAGGAGCCGCCGCCCGGCCGACGCCCGGCCGAGGAGACCGGCGGCGAACAGGGGACCGGTGCCGAGGTCGCCGACCCGGGCGACGAGTTCCCGGGTGAGTGCCTGCTCGGTACCGGTACCGAGCAGCAGCGGGGGCGGCGGGGCCTCGGCGGTGTGCCGGCGCGGGCGGCCCCCCTCCCGGGGGAACGTGGTGCGCAGGGCCGGGTGCGCGGCGGCGACCGCGGCCAGCGCCTGCCGCAGCCGGGCCGGGTCCAGCGTGCCGGTGACCTCGATCCGGCTGACCGCGACCTGCCCGGGAGCACCGGGCGCGAGCCGGGAGGCCAGCCAGAAGCGGCGTTCGCCCGGGGAGAGCCCGGCCGGGTCGCCGGAGCCCGAGCCACCGGCCGGGTCGCCGGAGCCCGAGCCACCGGCCGGGTCGGCCGAGCCGGTGCCGGATGCCGAACCGGCCAGGACTCCCGAGGCGCTGTCGGCGGCCGGGCCGCCCGAGCCGGTGCCGTCCGTCGGTCTCCCCGCCCGGCGTGCCGCCGCGAGCTCGGCCAGGGCGGCCGCACTGGGGTGTTCGTACACGTCGCGGGCCGAGAGCCGTACGCCGAACAGCCGCGACAGCCGGGCGGCGATCCGCAGCACGTGCAGCGAACTCGCACCGGACGCCAGCAGATCCGAGCCGGAGCCCAGTCCGGGCAACGCCAGCACGGCCCGCGCCTCGCGCAGGGCGGCCTCCGCCACCCCAGCCGCTTCCGCTCCAGCCACCCCGGCGCTCTCCACAGCCCCGTCGCCACCCGCCGCCACCCGCTCCCGTACCCACGCCTCCACCGCCCGCAGGTCCGCCTTCCCGGTCGGGCCCAGGGGCAGCGGATGGAGGTGGAGGAAGCGGTCGGGGCGCAGGTAGGCCGGGAGGGCGTCCGCGGTCGCGTGCCGGAGGGTGTGCTCGGGGACGGGCGCCGCGTCCTGCGTGGTGTACGCGCAGGCCGTCGAGGTGACCGTGGCCCCCGCGTCCCGCAGCGGCACCAGGAAGGCGTGCCGGATGCCGGGCAGGGCGGAGATCCGGCGTTCCACCTCGCCGGGCTCCACGCGGTGGCCGCGGATCTTGAACTGGCGGTCGGCCCGGCCGACGTACGACAGCCGGTCCTCGGCGTCCATCCGGACCCGGTCCCCGGTGGCGTACGCACGCAGCGTGCCGTGGCCCGGGACGGCGACCCGGGTGAACCGGCGGGCGTCCTCCTCCGGCCGGTGGAGGTAGCCGAGGGCCAGTCCGTCGCCCGCCACCCACAGTTCGCCCTCGGTGCCGCGGGCCACGGGACGCAGGTTCTCGGGGTCGAGGACGGCGAGCACGGTGCCGCGGACCGGGCGGCCGACCGGGATGCCGGAGGGGTCGGCGGTGTCGGGGGGCCGGACGTCGTGGGTGCTGACGAAGACCATGGACTCGACGGGCCCGTAGCCGTTGGTGACGCGCAGGCCGGGGTGGCGGTCGAGGAGGGCCGCGATGTGCGGCGGGGAGAGCCGTTCGCCGCCGCAGAGCAGGTGCCGTATCCCGGTGAACGCGTCCGGGTCCTCGTCGACGATCAGGTTGACCAGGGAGCTGGTGAGCCAGAGCGTGTCGACGCCGTCCTCGGTGATCAGGGCCCGCAGTCCGTCGGGGGTGATCGGCGACTCGTCGGGGGTCACGCAGGAGCCGCCGTTCATCAGCGGCCCGAACACCTCCAGCGCGCCGGCGTCCCAGTAGGGCGCGGCGAGCAGCGGCATGACCGTGCCGGGCCCGAACGCGGCGTATCCGCCGTCCACGAAGGTGCGGACGAAGGCCCGGTGCGGCAGGACGACGCCCTTGGGGCGGCCGGTCGAGCCGGAGGTGAAGAAGACGCAGGCGGGGTCGTCCGCACCGACGGCCGGCAGGCCGGGGTCCGGGGCCGCCGGCCGTGCGGCGGCGGGGTCCGGCAGCGGTATGGCCCGGGTCCCGGCCGGGAGCCGGACGGTACCGCCGGTGGCGTCGAGGACGACGGGCGCGCCGAGGTCGTCGATGACCTCGCGCAGCCGCCGTGCGGGCCACTCCGGGTCGACGGCGGCGTAGGCGGCCCCCGCCAGCAGCACGCCGAGCGCGGCGACGGCGAACTCCCCGCCGGCCCGGGCGGCCACGGGCACGAGGCCGCGGGCCGGGACGCCGGAGGCGACGAGCAGGTCGCGCACCGCGCGGGCCCGGGCCACCAGTTCGGCGTAGGTGAGCCGGGAACCGCCCGGTCCGCGCAGCGCGGTGGCGCGCGGGGACCGGGCGGCCTGCCGCAGTACCGCCTCGTGGGCGGTGGCACCGGCCGGGACGGGCCGCCCCGGGCCGACGGCGACCGAAGGACGCGGGACCGTCATGACAGCCGGGGCGCCGTGCCGAGCACTTCCGCCAGTTCGACGGGGGTCGACCGGAGTACGGCGGTGAAGTCGGCCTCGATTCCCCAGACATCCGCGACACGCTCGACCACCAGTACCGCGTGGAACGAGTCGCCGCCCTGCGCCAGGAAAGTCAGGTCGTCGTGGATTTCGGTGTCCAGGATCTCGGCGAGAAGCAGCCGGATGCTTTCCGCGGTGATTTCCCCGGTGACATCGAGATGACTCATATCGTTTTCTCCAGTGCTCAGCGGGCCGGGCCGGACGAACGGATTCCTAGCTCCAGCCGCTGTCACCGAGCGGGTCGACGGCGGCGGAACGCGTGTTTTCGGCCACCGCGGCCGTAGCAGGACCATGGGCAACGGGTTCGGTGACCACGTGCACACCACCGACGAGCCCACCCGCGACCAGGAGAGCGAAAGCGACAGACCTGTACTTCTTCATGGAAATTCCCCCGTAGTCGAGACGCTGTGTGACCGGCCGACCGCATGGGCAGCCGCTTCACGATGTTGTAATCCCGTCTCCATGGCCGTCCAGGGAGGTCGGCGCGCATGATGTTGCGAACAGGAAACTGCAGGGGGGAAGAAATGGACAAAATCCTGGAAACCGACCCTTCGCTGCTTCTCCAGGGACTCTCGCCGAGCCACATACGGCTTTATCACTGGGGGGCCACCCAGGCCTTTTTCACGACGAAAGAAGCCGCGGTGGTCCTGGACATCAGCGAATCCGAAACGGTCGAGGCGGTCGACGCCCTGGAGGAATTCCATCTCGTCGACCGCGTGAACGGTTCGGAGAACCTCGACGGGATGTGCGACCACGGTCCTTGGTGGCGCACCGTCCATCCGCACATGGCCGCCGCCCACATGGCGGGCGCGGAGTCACGGCTGCGCCGGCAGCTCTACGAACTCAACACCCGGCGCGACTCGCTGACCGCCCTCGCCTCCGCCTACCCGGCCGGCGCGCACCGGGAGGCCCAGCCCTCCGGGGCGCTGGAGGTGGTGGACTCGCTCGACGACGTGATCACTCTGATCGAGCAGGCCAGCGCCGAGTGCACGCAGGAGATGATCACCTGTCAGCCCGGCGGCGGCCGACCCCCCGCGGAACTGGAACAGGCGGTGGACCGGGACACCGCGCTGCTGGCCCGGGGCGTCCGGATGCGCACGCTCTACCAGCACTCCGCGCGGCGGCACGCGCCCACCCAGGCCTACGTGGACCGGGTCACTCCCGCGGGCGCCCAGGTGCGGACGATGACCGACCTGTTCGGGCGGCTGGTCGCCTTCGACCGCAGGATCGCCTTCGTCCCGCACCACCAGCGCCGGGGCGGGGCGGTGGTGCTGCGCTCGCCGGCCGCCGTGGCCTACCTGTGCGACGCCTTCGACCGTGCCTGGGACCACGCCACCCCGTTCTGCGGCGCCGAGCGCACCAAGGTCGCCGTCGACGACCTGCGTCAGGGCATCCTGCGGCTGCTGAGCAAGGGCCTGAAGGACGAGGTGATCGCCCGCCGGCTGGGCATCTCGCTGCGCACCTGCCGCAAGCACATAGCGGACCTCTTCCAGGAGCTGCAGGCCGAGAGCCGCTTCCAGGCGGGGTATCTGGCGGCCACCCGGGACCTGCTGGGGGAGATCGCCCGCTGAGCGCTCCGCTTCGGCAGTGCCGCGATGTGTCGTCGTTCGGCTGCGGCATCGTCGTGGCTGGTCGCGCCCACGCGGCGGTAGCCGCACATGCAATACAGCCCCGCGCCCCTTACGGGGCGCTGCAAAGGCCGGAGGCCCGTGAACCCACCGGTTCACGGGCCCCCGGCCCCAGTTGCCGCTGCCGTCAGAGCGTCTTGGCGGGCTTCTCCTCGGCCGTCACCGGCCCCACGATCAGGCCTTCCCCGAACGCGTCCACCCGGATCGTGTCGCCGTCCTTGACCTCGCCGGACAGGATCTCCCTGGCCAGCCGGTCGCCGATGGCGGTCTGGACGAGACGGCGCAGCGGACGGGCGCCGTACGCCGGGTCGTTGCCCTCCTCGGCCAGCCACGCCAGCGCCTCCGGAGTGATCTCCAGGGCGAGCCGGCGGTCGGCGAGGCGCCCCGCGAGCCGGTCGATCTGGAGCCGGGCGATCCGGGCCAGTTCGTCCTTGGCCAGGGCGGAGAAGACCACCAGGTCGTCCAGCCGGTTCAGGAACTCCGGCTTGAAGGACTGCCGGACCGTCTCCAGGACCTGCCGCTTCTTCTCCTCCTCGCCGAGGACCGGGTCCACCAGGTACTGGCTGCCCAGGTTCGACGTCAGCACCAGGATGGTGTTGCGGAAGTCGACCGTGCGGCCCTGGCCGTCGGTGAGGCGGCCGTCGTCCAGCACCTGGAGCAGGATGTCGAAGACCTCGGGGTGGGCCTTCTCCACCTCGTCGAGGAGCACGACCGTGTACGGCCTGCGGCGGACCGCCTCGGTCAGCTGGCCGCCCTCCTCGTAGCCGACGTATCCGGGCGGGGCGCCGACCAGCCGGGCCACGCTGTGCTTCTCGCTGTACTCCGACATGTCGATGCGGACCATCGCCCGCTCGTCGTCGAAGAGGAAGTCGGCGAGCGCCTTGGCGAGTTCGGTCTTGCCGACGCCGGTCGGACCGAGGAAGAGGAACGAGCCGGTGGGGCGGTCCGGGTCCGCGATGCCCGCGCGGGAGCGGCGGACGGCGTCGGAGACGGCCCGTACGGCCTCGGTCTGGCCGATCAGGCGGCGGCCCAGCTCGTCCTCCATGCGGAGCAGCTTCTGGGTCTCGCCCTCCAGCAGGCGCCCGGCCGGGATCCCGGTCCAGGCGGCCACCACGTCGGCGATGTCGTCGGAGCCGACCTCGTCCTTGACCATGGTGTCCCTGGCCGTCTCCTCCTCGGCCTCGGACGCGGCCTCCAACTCCTTCTCCAGCTGCGGGATCTCGCCGTACAGCAGCTTGGAGGCGGTGTCGAAGTCGCCGTCGCGCTGGGCGCGTTCGGCGGTGCCGCGCAGGGCGTCGAGCTTCTCCTTCAGCTCGCCGACCCGGTTCAGGGACTGCTTCTCGCGCTCCCAGCGGGCGTTGAGGCCGCGCAGGTCCTCCTCCTTGTCGGCGAGGTCGCGGCGCAGCTTCTCCAGGCGCTCCCGGGAGGCCGGGTCGGTCTCCTTCACCAGCGCCAGCTCCTCCATCTTCAACCGGTCGACGGAGCGCTGGAGTTCATCGATCTCGACGGGCGAGGAGTCGATCTCCATGCGGAGCCGGGAGGCGGCCTCGTCGACGAGGTCGATGGCCTTGTCGGGGAGGAAGCGGGAGGTGATGTAGCGGTCGGAGAGGGTCGCGGCGGCCACCAGCGCGCTGTCGGCGATCTGTACCTTGTGGTGGGCCTCGTAACGGCCCTTCAGGCCGCGGAGGATGGCGATGGTGTCCTCGACGGTCGGCTCCGCCACCAGCACCTGCTGGAAGCGGCGCTCCAGCGCCGGGTCCTTCTCGATCCGTTCCCGGTACTCGTCCAGGGTGGTCGCGCCGACCATGCGCAGCTCGCCGCGGGCCAGCATCGGCTTCAGCATGTTGCCGGCGTCCATGGCGGAGTCGCCGCCCGCGCCCGCCCCGACGACCGTGTGCAGCTCGTCGATGAAGGTGATGATCTGCCCGTCGGAGTCCTTGATCTCGGCGAGGACGGTCTTCAGCCGCTCCTCGAACTCGCCGCGGTACTTGGCCCCGGCGACCATGGCCCCGAGGTCGAGCGAGACGAGCCGCTTGTCCTTCAGGGACTCGGGGACGTCGCCCTTCACGATCCGCTGGGCGAGCCCCTCGACCACGGCGGTCTTGCCGACGCCGGGCTCACCGATGAGGACGGGGTTGTTCTTCGTGCGGCGGGAGAGCACCTGCACGACCCGGCGGATCTCCTGGTCGCGTCCGATGACCGGGTCGAGCTTGCCGTCCCGGGCGGCCGCCGTGAAGTCGGTGCCGAACTTCTCCAGCGCCTTGTACTGGCCCTCGGGGTCGGCGGTGGTCACCCGGCGCCCGCCGCGCGCCTTCCGGAAGGCCTCCACCAGCTTCTTCGCGGTCGCGCCCTGCCGGTCGAGGACCTCGCCGGCGGCACCACCCTTGGCGGCGATGCCGATGAGCAGGTGCTCGGTGGAGAGGTAGTCGTCGCCGAGCTCCTTGGCGCGCTCGTCGGCGTCGGCGAGGACCGCGAGCAGGTCGCGGCCCGGCTGCGGCGGCGCGACCGTGGAACCGGTCACGCTGGGCAGCGCGGCCAGCACGCGCTCGGCGCCCTGGCGTACGGCGGCCTGGTCGGCGTCGACGGCCGCGAGCAGGTCGGTGATGTTCTCGTTGTCCTGCCCGGCCAGCAGAGCCAGCAGCAGGTGAGCAGGCGTCAGATCCGCGTGCCCCTCGGTCACGGCCCGGCTGCTGGCCGCGTTGATCGCGTCCCGGCTCCTGTTGGTCAGCTCGGCGTCCACGTTCGCGTTCTCCTCCTCGGCGTCGTACGGCTGACTCAGCCAACGTACACAAAGTTGAGTCTAATCCACTCAAGGTGCGATCGGGAGCCCTTCCGGGGACTACCTTCCGGGCCATGAGTACATACCGCGTGAATCCCGCCGCGCCGGGCGAGGCGTATCTGCGTTTCTGGCGGGAGCACCACCTGTGCACCCTCACGACCCCGCGCCCCGACGGCAGCCCGCACGTCGTCCCCGTGGGGGTGACCTACGACCCGGAGGCGGGACTGGCCCGGGTGATCACGAACAAGGCGAGCGCGAAGGTGTCCCACGTGCTGGCCGCGGGCCCGGACGGGGCACGGGTGGCGGTGTGCCAGGTGGCGGGGCGGCGGTGGGCGACGCTGGAGGGGCGGGCGCACGTCCGGACCGAGCCGGGGAGGGTCGCGGAGGCGGAGCGGCGGTACGCCGAGCGGTACGGGAGGACACCCGGGGAGAACCCGTCCCGGGTGGTGATCGAGATCACGGTGGAGCGGGCGCTGGGGCGGGGGTGACGAACGGACGTACGGGGCGCGGGTGAGGGCGGGTGCGGGGCCGGGGCGACCGACCCGTTCTGGCGGCTGGTTTCGGCCACCATGGGGTATGGCCGAAACCAGTCGATACCATGAAATGTCCCCCCGAAACTGCAGCGGGCGGCACATGGTTAGATTCCGGTGGAGCCGGCGAGGGGTGGGACCCCACAGCCTGACTTTTATCACGTGGTTTTATCTGGGGCGCGTGCGG
>NZ_JBHXMA010000005.1:120840-193322 GCF_042721035.1 Streptomyces sp. NPDC058464 | reverse complement strand
GGTTCCTCCCCCAACCCCACTCCACACTTTCACCCCCCCCCCACACCCGGCGGCCCCCCCGCCTCCCTCCCCCCCCCCCCCCCCCGCTGCGGGGGGAAGCACCTGAGCGATCTTTTACGACGGGGGAATCGCGTCAGGCACTGCGGGGGGTGGCCGAGATGGTCCTCACGTCCGGGACGTCCGGCTCAGCCAGCCGGTGGTCCCGTTGGTCCAGGTTCACAAAGATCATTCCGTACCGGATCGCACACCGCACGGGCTGCGGCGCACCCCGGGGCTTGCGCAGGCACCGGTACGCCCGTACGTCCTCGTCCTCGTCCCGCGTGACGACCACCGGCTCACCGAAGACGGTCACCATCAACGAGTCACCACTGTGGGGGATGGCGGTGACCAGGTCGATGAAGTGCCAGCCGGATCGGTAGGCGGTGGCCATTTCACGGCGGAAGGATCGGTCGTCGGGTGGGGTGGTCACGTCGTCAGCTCCCGGCTCCATCGGTCGAGACAAGCCCATCGGTGGTGCTGTCGTCTGCATCCGTCGCCACCACAGCCGGCCAGCCGGTATTGATGGCTTCGACGGTAGTGGGCCAGCCCGTGTTGGCCCGGACATCACCCTTCGCATCGGACAGACCGCTCAACACGCCGCTGAGTGCCACGACGGAGAAGGCGGCCACAAGTACCGAGCGAAGCATCTTCTTGCCCATCTTCGGCTTCGTCCTCACTTGAAGGTCCCCTCTTCCCCCGTACAGATAAGACGATGGCTCATTCGGGCACGTCATGGCCACACGATCGGTGCATCATGTTCCTGCATGTTCAGGACCCTGGGGGGTGGAGATTCAGTGACGAATAGGGCGAAAGCGACACATCCCCATGCTATGGCGGATCTGTGCGAGGAAGGCGGCCGTCTGTATGCCGCCGCGCTGCGTGCAGGACGCGTCGCACGCTCGGATGTCGAGGACGCACCCTGCCTCATGGAGTTCGCTCTGCTCCAGCCCGATCCGGGCGACCCGAACTGGCTGCTGCCGGTTCCCCCTGCACTCGCTCTGACCCAGCGGCTCGGCCGGATCGAGCGGGAGATCACGGAGCGCCGCCGGCTGTCCACCCAACTCGCCGCCGCCTTCGAGCCTTTCATGGCACTGGGCGCGCACGCCATGACGAACAGCGACTCCATCACCGTCCTGGAGGGCAGCGACCGGATCAACGCCGCGCTCAATCTCGCCACCGAGCAGTGCCAGACCGAGGTGCTCACGATCCAGCCGAGCGACCGCCTCTCCGAACAGAGCATGCAGCGGGCCCTGGAGCGGGACAGGCCGCTGAACGAACGCGGTGTCCGGATCCGGACCCTGTACCAGCACACCGCCCGCTACAGCCCGGAGAAGCTGGCGTACGCCGCCCATCTCGCCGACGGCAAGGCGGAGTACCGCACCATCGACGAACTCGTGGAGCGGCTCATCATCTGCGACGAGACGGTCGCCTTCATCCCCATCCGGGAGGACCAGCAGGTCGCCCTGGAACTGCGCCAGCCGGGCCTCGTCCGCTACCTCATCAGGATCTTCGAGTTCATGTGGAACCGCTCGGTCCCGCTGAGCACGGGCGGACACTACGAGGTCGCCTCCCACGGGATCACCGAGGTCCAGCACTCCATCGCGAAGCTGCTCGTGGAGGGCCACGTGGACGAGGCCATCGCGCGCCGCCTGGGCATGAACGTCCGCACCTGCCGGGCGCACATCGCCAAGCTCGCCCAGTCCCTGGGCAGCGGCAGCCGCGCACAGCTCGGCTACCTGATCGCCCAGTCCGGAATCCTGGACCAGACGCTTCCCGAAGAGGGCACCGCTCCTCCCGAAGAGGGCACCACTCCGTGACCTCCGCCCCGCACACCGAGCACGGCTCCGAGAACCTGTGCGCAGCCGGCCGGGAGCTCTACGAGCGTGCCCTCAGGGAGGGCCGCATAGCCGCCCCGGACACCGCCGACGCACCCTGCCTCACCGACCTGGGCCTGCTGCACCCGGCGCCGGACGACGCCGGCCTGCTGGAGCCCGTCGCCCCGGCCGTCGCCCTGAACCGGCTCCTGCACGGCCCGCGGTCCCGCATCGCCGACGAATGGCGGCGCAGGGAACAGCTGGTCGAACTCTTCGCACCGCTGACCCGCATCGAACGCCGGCCCGGCACGACCTCGGACCTCCCGGCCCTGCGGCTGCTCAGCGGCACCCGGCGGATCAACCAGGCCATCACCGACGCCATGGCCGAGGCGAGCCGGGAAGTCCTGTGCATCCAGCCGCACGCCGGTCTGGTCGGCCCGCGCGGCGAAGTCGCCTACCCCGTCGCCCTCGAACGCGACCAGGCGTTCCTCGACCGGGGCGGCCGGTTCCGCACCCTCTACCAGCAGACGCTGCGCCACGTGCCGAACGTGTACGTCTACGTCGAGGAGGTGCACGGCGACAGCGTGGCCCGCGGCCTCGACGAGGTGCCCGACCGGCTCGTCGTCCTCGACCAGACGGTCGCCTTCCTGCCCGCCGACGGCCCGGGCAGCCTGGCTCTCGAGGTCCGGCACCCGGCACTGATCAAGTACTTCGTCACCGCCTTCGACCGCCTCTGGCACCTCGCCACCCCGATGTTCCCCAAGCTTGAACACCGCCCCACCGTCAACGGCATCACCCCCCGCCAGCAGGCCATCGCCGCCCTCCTGGTGGAAGGCCACACCGACGCCGTCATCGCGGAGCGCCTCGGCATGAACATCCGCACCGCCCGCGTCCACATCGCCAAACTCGCCACCACCCTCGGCAGCGAGAGCCGCGCCCAGCTCGGCTACCTCATCGGACGCTCCGGGATCCTCAAGGAGCCGGAGGGACCGCGGTGACACACCCCGCCCACCCCGACCACGGCGTGGAGGAGCTGTGCGCGGCCGGCGAGAAGGTGTACGGACGGGCGCTGAGCGACGGGTACGTGCCCGCCGAGGACGCCGCCGAGGCCCCCTGCCTCACCGACTTCGGTCTGCTGCACCCGGCCCTGGACGACCTGGACCGGCTGGAGCCGGTACCGCCGGCCGCGGCCCTGCACCGGCTGCTGCGCTCCTCCGCCGCCCGGATCGCCGACGAACGGCGGCGTGAGGAACGGCTGTTGGAGCAGTTCGAACCGCTGCTGCGGGCCGGCGACCCGGGCACCGGCGGCGACACCCCCACGCTGCGCCTGCACAGCGGCACCAGGCCCATCAACCAGGCGATCACCGACGCCATGGCCGAGGCGGGCCGGGAGGTGCTCTGCATCCAGTCGCACACCGGGCTCACCGGCCCCCGGGCCCGCTCCGCCGTCGCGGCCGCCCGCGACCGCGACCAGGCCATCCTCGACCGCGGCGCCCGCATCCGCGCGCTCTACCAGCACACCCTGCGCCACGTCCCGGCCGTGTACGGCGGCTTCGAGCGGCTGCGCGGCGACGTCGAGGTGCGCGGGCTCGACGAGACCCCGGACCGGCTGATCGTCATCGACCAGGCCGTCGCCTTCCTGCCCGCCGCCGCCGACGGCTCGCTGGCCCTGGAGGCCCGGCACCCGGCGCTGATCAGGTACTTCGCCACCACCTTCGACCGCCTCTGGCGGCTGGCCACCCCCCTCTACCCCACCCTCGAACACCGCCCCACCGTCAACGGCATCACCCCGCGCCAGCAGGCCATCGCCGCGCTCCTGGTGGAAGGCCACACCGACGCCGTCATCGCGGAGCGCCTCGGCATGAACATCCGCACCGCCCGCGTCCACATCGCCAAACTCGCCACCACCCTCGGCAGCGACAGCCGCGCCCAGCTCGGCTACCTCATCGGACGCTCCGGGATCCTTGATCAGGAAGGCTGACGGCGGCCGGTGCCGTGCTCGTGCCGCCCGGCGGGCGGTCCAGGCCCACCTGCGCTATCCGCACGCCCAGTTGGGTGCGGCTGGCCGCGCCCAGGGTCTCCGAGAGGCGGGCGATGTGGGCCCGGCAGGTACGGACGCTGATGCCGAGGCGTTCCGCGATCACCGCGTCCTGGTGGCCCTCGGCGAGGAGCGCCGCGATGGACTGCTCCCGGTGCGAGATGCCCTCGATGCCGGTGTCGGGGAGCGGGGCGGTGAGCGGGATCGCCAGCCGCCAGAGGCGTTCGAAGACCGTGAGGAGGTACTCGACGAGGGCGGGGTGGCGCAGCTCCAGGGCCATCGTGCGGTCCGCGTTCGCGGGGATGAACGCCACCGTGCGGTCGAAGAGGATGAGGCGGTCGATGACCTCGTCCAGCGAGCGGGCCTCGACCGCGTCGCCCATCAGCTCCAGGTAGTTGAGCAGGCCTTGGCCGTGCCGGGCGACATGCGTGTAGAGGTCTCGCATCCGCACGCCCCGGCCGCGCAGGGCGACGGCCCGGTGCAGCCCCTCGGTCAGCTCCGACTCGCGCCGGATACCGCCCGGCTGCACGGTCAGCACCTCCTGGGTGCAGGCCTCCGTCGCCTCGTCCATGGCCGCCTGGATCCGGGACAGCCCGTCGAGCACCCGGATGGCCGCCGTGCCCTCCGCGGACGCAGACACGGCCTGCAGGTGCCGTCCCAGACCGGCGTACCACTCGAACGCCGCGACCGCCGACCCCATCCGCCGCTGGCTGTCCGTCACCTCGTCGTACACCCCGCGCAGCAGCCGGGTCATGACCTCCTGCGGGGCGGTCGGGACCAGCCAGTCCATGTCATCGGGGTCGGGGTGCAGCAGCGCCAGTTCGAGCAGACAGGGCACCGCATCGGCGTCCGTGCGCGGCACCCGGCCCCGGCGCACGGCCCGGGAGTACACGCGGTCCCCGGCGGCGCACAGCCGGTCGGCACCGTGTGGATGCTCCTCCGTCCCGTGCCCGGCCATCGCCCATTCCACCCCCGGTTTGCTGCCTCTTCCGCAGCGCAACTATGAGCGGTCCGGACCGGGTCCGCAACACGGCTTCCCGGGCCCGGGGCGTCGTAATACCCGGATACGGCCGGATATCGCACCGCCTCCGCACGCCGCGTTGCAACAAGATGACGGTGGTGGCAGGGGGACGTGCGGGGCATGGTGGGAGCCGCTTCCCACGGGTGTCGCCGTACACCCGGCGGGGCCCCGGGCCATCCTCCCCCGATCGGGCCGGGGTCCCGTGCAACGCGCCAACGGGGGAGGTGCGTTGCAGGGAGGGCCGCTCGCGGGCGCGTGACGCGGCGGACCGGCGGATCCCCGAAATCCGCCAGTGATCGCCGCGTTACGTGTCCGCTTTAACGTCCCTTCATGGCGGACATATTTGACGCATACGCGTTGGCCGACGCGTGGGACGAGATGTTTGTACGGCCGGGTGAGGTCAGGACCGCCTATGAGCCGGTACTGGCGGCACTCCAGCCGATCGAACCGAGTGAACTGAGGTTCCGGGCCGACCAGATGGCCCGGGCCTTCACCGACCGGGGGGTGACCTACGCCTTCGCGGGCGAGGAACGGCCCTGGCCGCTGGACCTGGTGCCGAGGATCCTCGACGCCCTGGAATGGGATCTCATACGAAGAGGCGTGGCCCAGCGGGTCCGGGCCCTGGAGGCCTATCTGGCCGACGCCTACGGACACGCGCGGGCCTTCGAGGACGAGGTGGTCCCCTGGCGGCTGCTCCTTGGCTCGCCGCACTTCCACCGGGCCGCGCACGCGGTGGAGCCGCCCGGCGGGGTCCGCATCCACGTGGCCGGAATCGACCTGGTCCGGGACGAGGCCGGCGCCTTCCGGGTGCTCGAGGACAACGTGCGGGTGCCGAGCGGGGTGTCGTACGTCATCGAGAACCGGCGGGCGATGACCCGGATCTTCCCCTCGCTCTTCGCCGAGCAGCACGTCCTGCCCGTCGACGGGTACCCCCAGCGGCTGCTCGCCGCCCTCCGCGCGGCGGCGCCCGGCGGGGCGGCGAGCGATCCCCGGGTGGTGGTCCTCACCCCCGGGCCCAGCAACGCGGCCTACTTCGAACACGCCCTGCTCGCCCGGCTGATGGGCGTGCAGCTGGTCGAGGGGCACGACCTGGTGTGCCGCAGCAACCGGGTCTGGATGCGGACGACCCGCGGCGAGGTGCCCGTGCACGTCGTGTACCGGCGCCTCGACGACGACTTCCTCGATCCGCTGCACTTCCGCCCCGACTCGGTGATCGGCTGCCCCGGCATCCTGAGCGCCGCCGTCGCGGGGAACGTCACACTCGCGAACGCCGTCGGCAACGGCATCGCCGACGACAAACTCCTCTACACCTACGTCCCGGACCTGATCCGCTACTACCTCGGGGAAGAACCGGTCCTCCCCAACGTGGAGTCCTACCGACCCGATGAACCAGGCCAGTTGGAAGCCGTCCTCGACCAGATCGACCAACTGGTCGTGAAGCCCGTCGACGGGGCCGGCGGCCAGGGCATCGTGATCGGCCCGAAGGCCGACCGGGACACCCTGGAACGCACTCGCAAAGCCGTCGTCGCCGACCCGCGAGGCTTCATCGCGCAGCGCCCGGTGGCCCTCTCCACCTCCCCCACCCTCGCGGGTGAACGGATGGCCCCGCGCCACATTGACCTGCGGCCGTTCGCCGTGAACGACGGCGACGACATCTGGGTGCTGCCCGGCGGCCTCACCCGGGTCGCCCTGCAGGAGGGCAACCTGATCGTCAACTCCAGCCAGGGCGGCGGCTCCAAGGACACCTGGGTGCTCGCCGAGGGCCCCGCCGAACGCCCCGAGCCGGTCGACGCGGGCCCGATCCCCGCCGTCGCCCCGCGCCGCCTCGGCCCGGACGGCACCCGTGCCGTCGTACCGGAAGGAGCGCACCAGCAGTGAACGACGTGATCCTCTCCCGTATCGCCGAGTCGCTGACCTGGACCGGACGGTACGTCGAACGGGCCGACGCCACCGGCCGGATCCTCGACGCCTACCTGCACCGGATGCTGGAGGACCCCTGGCGCGACGAGGACGCCGCCTGCCGCTCGCTGTATGCGATCCTCGGCGTCGACGCCGGTGCGGAACGGGTGGACATGCAGCAGGTCCTGGACCAGCTCGCCTTCGACGCCCGCTCCACGTGCTCCATCGAGGGCGCCCTGGGCGCCGCCCGGCTGAACGCGCGCAGCGCCCGCGAGGCGGTCTCCTCCGAGATGTGGGAGTGCCTCAACTCCACCTGGCACGCGCTCGGCGACCGGCGCCGCGCGGCCCGCCGCACCGGCCCCTACGCCTACCTGGAGCTGGTCCGCAGCCGGGCCGCGCTCTTCTTCGGCCTCGCCGACTCCACCATGAGCCGGGACGACAGCTGGCGGTTCGTCGTCCTCGGGCGGAGTCTGGAGCGGGTGGACATGACCGTACGGCTGCTCTCGGTGCGCGTGCTGGACGCGGCGCACGCGCCGGACTGGCCGACGCTGCTCAGCGCGAGCGGCGCCGACGAGGCGTACGCCCGGGTGCACAGCGGGTTCGGCGACACCCCGAGAGTGGCCGAATACCTGCTCCTGGACCGGGACTTCCCGCGCTCGGCGCTGCATGCGCTGACCACGGCCGAGGAGTGCCTGGCGGCGCTCGGCCGGCCCCGCAAGGACCCCGCCCGCTCCCCCGTCGGCCGGGCCCGCACCCGCCTCGAATACCTCGACACCGCCTCCCTGGAGGAGCAGCTGCCGGTCCTGCTGCGCGACCTCCAGCAGGCCTGCATGGCATCCGCCGACGCGGTGGCCGAGCGGTTCTTCCCGTACCAGGGGCCCGTCGAGTGGGCCCAGGAAGGAGCCTGAGATGGCTCGTCGCCTCCGGATCCGGCACACCACCCGGGTCCCCTACGCGCAGCCCGCGAGCTCCTCGCACAACGAGGTGCGGATGACCCCGCTGACCCTGCCGGGGCAGACCACCCTGGACGCGCGGGTCACCGTGCAGCCGGCGACCGCCGTCTGGTCGTACTGGGACTACTGGGGCACCCAGGTCACCGGGTTCGACCTGATCGACCCGCACGAGGATCTGACGATCACCGCGTCGAGTCTCGTGGAGACCTCGGCGCCGGGGCCGCTGCCGGCCGCGCCGGAGTGGGCCGAGCTGGCCGAACGGGCCGCCGGGTCGCGGCTGCTGGAGTTCGCGGGCCCGACCTCGCGTACGTCGGTGCCGAGGAAGCTGGTGAAGAAGGCGCGGGCCGTCGCGGAGGGGCTGGGGCCGCACGAGGCCGCGGTGGCCGTGTCCGGGATGGTCGCCGACCGGGTGGCCTACCTGCCGGGCGCGACCGGCGTGAACACCTCGCCCGCGGAGGCGTGGGCCCAGCGGGCCGGCGTCTGCCAGGACATCACCCACCTCACCATCGCCCTGCTGCGGGGGCTGGGGCTGCCGGCCCGGTACGTCTCCGGGTACCTGCACCCGGAGCGGGAGGCCGAGCTGAACCGGCCGGTGGCCGGGCAGAGCCACGCGTGGATCGAGTACTGGGCCGGCGACTGGTGCGGCTACGACCCGACGAACCGGGTGCGGGCCGGGGAGGACCACGTGGTGGTGGGGAGGGGCCGGGACTACGACGACGTCACGCCTCATAAGGGGATCTACCGGGGGGTTCCCGGTGGGGCTCCGGAGGTGAGTGTGGAGTTCACACGGGTCGCGTAGCCGTCTGCGGGTGCGTGGGGGCTGATCGCGCAGTTCCCCGCGCCCCTGAAGGGGCGCTGCCCAGCGGCACCCCGCCCGGCGCACACAGCAGCCCCGTTCCCCTCGCAGGGAACGGGGCCGTCGGCAGGGCTTACTTGAGGCCGGCCGCCGCGCAGGCGGTCTTGTAGTCGGCCGTGCAGATCTGCGAGATCTTGTAGATGCCGTCCGCGACGACGGTGTCCTTGATCTTGCTCTTGGTCACGGCGTTGACCTGCACCAGCTGGGACGGGATGTTCTTGTTGGTCGGGCTGTCGACGGTGTCCTGGGTGAGCGCGTCGAACTGGATGTCCTTGCCCTGCACCTTGTAGACGGCCATCTGGGCGGCGGCCTCGGCCTCGTCCGGGTACGGCTTGTAGACCGTCATGTACTGCTCGCCGGTGAGGATCCGCTGGATGGCGTCGAGGTCCGCGTCCTGGCCGGTGATCGGCGGCATGGTGGTGACGCCGGCCGCCTTGAGGGCCTTGACCACACCGCCCGCCATCGCGTCGTTGGCGGAGTAGACGGCGGCGATGTTGTCCTTGCCGATCGAGTTGATCGCCTTGGTGACTTCCTGCTCGGCGATGTCCGGGTTCCAGTCCTTCGTGTCGTACGTGAGGCCCGCGGTCGTCACCTTGCCGTTCAGCTCGGACATGGCGCCCGTCTTGAACTGCTTGGCGTTGGGGTCGGTCGGCGAGCCGTTGATCATGATGACCTTGTCGGAGGTGTCGACGCTGCTGCCGATGCCCTCCAGGAGGGTACGGGCCTGGACCTCACCGACCAGCTCGTTGTCGAAGGAGACGTAGGCGTCGATGGGGCCCTCGGCGAGGCGGTCGTAGGCGATGACCGGGATGCCCGCGGCCTTGGCCTTCTTCACCGTGCCGGCGATGGCGTGCGAGTCGACCGAGTCCAGGATGATCACGTCGACCTTTTCGTCGATCATCGTCTGCATCTGCTTCGCCTGCGTGGAGGCGGACGACGCGGCGTTCTGGTAGTCGACCTTGCCCTGCTTGTTGGTGAGCTCGGCGATCTTCGACTTCATGATCGGGTAGTCGAAGTTGGTGTACCGGGTGTTGATCTTGTCCGGCATCAGCACGCCCACCGTGATGTCGTTGCCCTTCGTCGGGGTCGCGGACGTCGACGATCCTGTCGCGTTGAGCATGCCGCAGCCGGCAAGCGAAAGGGTCATCGTGGACGCGGCCACAAACATGGCTATACGACGCATACGGGGGCTCACTTCAGGTGCGTTCCGGACGTGGGCTGCTTTGCGACCCAGATGTCTGAAAAGCCAACGCGTACGCCACACCCGGCGTCAAGCGGAACTACTTAACGAGTGCGCAACACCACGCTCCGCTGCCTCTGTGAAGGCGGAGCGGAATCCCCTCCAAACACTCTTTACGGACCCTCCATCCAAAGGGAGTTCATGCGGAGGCAAAGATCAGTACAACCAAGTCGTTTCCTCACGAGTCGTGATCGTCGACAGCCGCCCCCGGCGCGGCCATACGACCAGAGGATCGAATGAACTCAGCCAGAGGCACCGCGGCCGTCGCCGTGGTGCTCGCCACGGCCGGCACCCTGCTCGGCGGCACCGCCGTGACCGCCTCGGCCGCCACGACCTGTGCGTCCCCCGTCTTCAAGCGGCAGTTGTTCGCGAACACCACGTTCAAGGGCACGCCGAAGAAGACGGCGTGCGACGCCGTGATCGACGAGAGCTGGAGCGGCGCCCCAGCGTCCGGCCTGCCCAAGGACGACTTCGGCGTCCGCTGGACGGTGACCCGTGACTTCGGCTCCGGCGGCCCCTTCGCCCTCGCCGCCTCCGGCCTCGACGGCATCCGCGTCTACCTCGACGGCAGCCGCAAGATCGACCTGTGGAAGAACACCACCAGGACGGTGAGCAAGACCGTCAACCTCACCGTCCCCAAGGGCAGGCACACCCTCCGCGTCGACTACGCCAACTGGACCGGCGCCGCCAAGGTCAAGTTCAGCTACACGCCCCGCACGTCGGCGAGCGTCGACAAGGTCAGGCCCCTCACGCCGGCCGGGGTCTCCGCCGTCTACCAGCCCGACGGGGAGGGGACGAACACCCTCGTCACCTGGGCGGCCAACAAGGAGATGGACCTCGCCGGTTACCGGCTCTACCGGCGGCTGGAGGGCTCCAGCAGCTGGACCGAGGTGGCCTCGGCCACGGCCGGCGCCCGCCGGGCCTGGGACGAGACGCCGCCGACCGGGCAGTCGTACTACTACGAGGTACGCGCCTACGACAAGGCGGGCAACCGGTCGGCGGGCTCCGAAGACCAGCTCGTCGTGTCGCAGGACATGACCGCCCCCGCCGCCCCGGTCCTCACCGCCACCGCCGTGGAGGCCTCCAACAACCTCTCCTGGACGGCCCCCGTGGACGCGGTGAGCTACCGGGTCTTCCGCAAGGAGGCCTCGGACACCGCGTACACCAAGCTCGCCGACACCACGGCCACCGGCTACTCGGACACCTCGGCGGCGTACGGCGACGCCTACGACTACAAGGTCAGCGCCCTCGACGCGGCGAAGAACGCCCGCTCCTCCAACGTCGTGCGCAGCACCCGCACCATCGTCCCGCCGCAGAACGTGACGGCGACCGTGCCGAGCTACGGCGTGGTGTTCACCTGGACCGAGGCGGCGGGCGGCGACACCGCCGACTACGACGTCTACCGCTCGACGACCACCCCGGTGGAGCTCTCCTACGACAACCTCACCGACTGCCGGAGCCGCAAGAAGAGCACGGACGCGGCCGGCAACACGGTCCGCTCCTGCGTCGACTACGACGGCGACCAGGGCACCACGTACCACTACGTGATGATCCGGCGGAACACCGCGGGCCGCTGGTCCACCGGCTCCGCCGAGATGACCGTCACCCGCCCCGGGGACGAGGTCGCGCCGCCGCCGGTGACCAACCTGACCGCGGAGCCTCTGGAGTACGGCTTCAAGCTGGACTGGGACGACAGCACGGCGGCGGACCTGAAGGAGTACGAGGTCTGGGAGTACTACTCCTGCTGCACGCCCGACTACCTGGGCACGGTGCCCGCCGGCACCTCCGAGTTCGTGGCCGGCCCGGAGGCGGCCGACGGCGGATCGCACACGTACGTCGTCATCCCGGAGGACGTCTACGGCAACTACCCCGATTTCACGGGTGCCGACTGGGACGGTCCCGTCTCCCGGGTCACGGCCACCGAGCTCGACCTCAGGCCCACGACCGTCCCCGAGGACACCGCCCCCTGCTCCCTGAGCACCTACACGACCCTCGGCGACGAGGGCGGCATGTACATCGACTGCGCCGACTCGGTGGCCACGGAGGCCGCCGGCATCAACGTGTACCGCTGGGACCGGGCGACGGGCACCTACGTCCGGGTGACGGACGTCCCGCTGGCCCCCACCGCCACCCACTACACCGACACCACCGTGCCGCACGGCACGACCGTGTACTACCTGCTCTCGGTCGTCGCCCCCGACGGCTCGGAGACCTTCAGCAACGTGGACGCCAGCGTGTCCCTGCCGAGCGGAGCCTGACCCCCCGACATGAAGAACACCCTCCAGGCGACGGCCGTGGTGCTGGCCACCACGGCCGGCCTCCTCACCGCCGTCGCCGCCTCCACCGCGTCCGCGGCCACGACCTGTACCTCCCCGGTCTTCAAGCGGCAGCTGTTCGCGAACACCACCTTCAAGGGCACGGCGAAGAAGACCGACTGCGACTCCGCGATCAGCGAGAGCTGGAGCGGGGCGCCCGCCTCCGGGCTGCCGAAGGACGACTTCGGCGTCCGCTGGACGGTGACCCGTGACTTCGGCTCCGGCGGCCCCTTCGCCCTCGCCGCCTCCGGCCTCGACGGCATCCGCGTCTACCTCGACGGCACCCGCAGGATCGACCTGTGGAAGAACACCACCAAGACCGTCGCCAAGACCGTCAACCTCACGGTCCCCAAGGGCAAGCACACCCTCCGCGTCGACTACGCCAACTGGACCGGCGCCGCCAAGGTCAAGTTCACCTACACGCCGAGGACTTCGGCCGCCGTCGACAAGGTCAAGCCACTCACGCCGATGGACCCGCTGGTGTCCTACGACAGCGGATCCAACACGACGAAGCTGAGCTGGACGAAGAACCAGGAGATGGACCTCGCGGGCTACCGGGTCTACCGGCGGCTGCGGGGCAGCACCAGCTGGACCCGGCTGGCCGGCACCACCGCGACCTCGTACACCGACGCACCGCCCGCGACCGGTGCCGTCTACTACTACGAGGTGCGCGCCTACGACAAGGCGGGCAACGAATCCGCCGGTACCGCCGACCAGCTGGTCACCAGCATCACGCTGGCCGCGCCGACCGGCCTCGGCTCGTCGGTCACGGACACCACGGCCACGGTGACCTGGCGGGCGGTGCCGGGCGCGGTGAAGTACCGGGTGGTGCGCACCGATCCGAGCGGCGTCGACACGGTCACGGACGTCAACTGGATCTCCTTCAGCGACGACACGCTCAGCCGGAGTGCCACCTACAAGTTCAAGGTGGCCGCGCTGGACGGCTCCGGCCATCTGTCGCCGTACAGCGACCCCACGAGCGTCCACCGCCCGCCCGCCGCGCCCCGCGACCTCACGGCGACGGCGGACATCGGTGCCGCGCTGCTGAGCTGGACGGTCAAGCCGGGCGACGGCCGGGAGTACGCCTTCCACGTCTACCGCTCGACGACCCTGCCCGTCAGCACCTCCAGCACGCCGGTGTCGTGCACCACGACCTACACCGAATCCGCCGACGGGTCACGGCGGTACAGCTGCGGTGACTACTCGGCGGCGGAGGGCACCACGTACCACTACATGGTGACGACGGAGGACCAGGTGACCGCCGTGTCCCTCCCCTCGGAGACGGTCACCGTCACCACCCTGGAGTCGGACAAGCCGCCCGCCCAGGTGACCGGCCTGACCGCGACGGCCACGGAGTACGGCGTCGAGCTGGACTGGGACGACAACACCGAGCCCGACCTGAAGCGGTACGTGGTCTACCGGGGCACGGTCCTCGGCGAGGAGGGCGAGGAGCAGGTCTGTTCCGGCTCGGAGTGGGCGTATCTGCCGGCGGGTACCTCCCACTACCGGGACGTACGGCTGCCGGACGGCGACCACGCCTGCTACTGGGTGAACGCGATCGACAACGCGAACAACTCCAGCAGCTGGCTGGGGCCGGTGTCCGCGGTCGCCGTCGACGAGCTGGACCTGACCCCGTCGGTGGCGACCCCGGAGGGCTCCCCGCTCACCCTGACGGCGGACGCGACCGACTCGGGTGTCGTCCTGGGGTGGAACGCGGTCGGCTCGGCGACGGGCTACCAGGTCTACCGCTGGAACCCGGCCACGCAGGCGTACGAGAAGCTGGCGACCACGACGGAGCGCTCGTACGACGACACCACGGCCGCCCGCGGCACCACCCACTACTACTGGGTCACCGCTCTGTACGCCGACGGCACGGAGTCGGCACCCGGCGCGGAGTCGGCGATCCTGGAGCCGTGACCGGCACGGGAAGGGCCCGGAGGTTCGGCTGAACCTCCGGGCCCTCGTGCGTCGATCGCTGCTAGTCCTTCGCCTTCTTCGGCCGCCACACCACCAGCGCGCTGGTCTGCTGCACCTCCTGGTACGGGACCAGGTCGCGGCGGTAGGAGGCGTGGACGGCGGCCTCGCGCTGCTGCATCGCGGCCGCCGCGCCGTCGACCGCCGCCTGGAGTTCGGCGACACGCTGCTGGAGCGCGATGACCTGGTTCTCCAGTTCGATGATGCGCTTGATGCCGGCCAGGTTGATGCCCTCGTCCTGCGACAGCGCCTGCACCTGGCGGAGCAGTTCGATGTCGCGGGCCGAGTAGCGGCGGCCCCGCCCGGCCGTGCGGTCCGGGGAGACCAGGCCCAGACGGTCGTACTGGCGCAGCGTCTGCGGGTGCAGTCCGGAGAGCTGGGCCGCCACCGAGATGACGTAGACCGGGGTCTCCTCGGTCAGTTCATACGGGTTGCGGAAATTGTCACCGCGTCGACGGCCGTCCATCTCTTCATGCTCCCTTCGCGGCCTCGAACAGCTCGGCCCGCGGGTCCTCGCCCGCGGTCGCCTCGCGATACGCCTCCAGCGCGTCACGAGCCTTCCCCGACAGGTCCTTCGGCACACTCACCTCGACGGTGACCAGCAGGTCGCCACGGGTGCCGTCCTTGCGGACCGCGCCCTTGCCGCGGGCGCGCATGGTACGGCCGTTGGGCGTGCCCGGGGGCAGCTTGAGGGTGACCGGCGGGCCGCCCAGGGTGGGCACCCTGACCTCGCCGCCGAGCGCCGCCTCGGTGAAGGTCACCGGGACGGTCACCGTGAGGTTGTCGTCCTTGCGGCCGAACACCGGGTGGGTGTCGACGTGGACCATCACGTACAGGTCGCCCGCCGGACCGCCGCGCTCGCCCGGTGCGCCCTTGCCGCGCAGACGGATGCGCTGGCCGTCGGTGACCCCGGCGGGGATGCGGACCTGCATGGTCCGCGACGACTTGGCGCGGCCGCTGCCCTTGCACTCCATGCAGGGGTGCTCGGCGATCAGGCCGCGGCCCTTGCAGTCCGGGCAGGGGTCGGTGAGCGAGAAGCCGCCTCCGGATCCTCGCGCCACCTGGCCGGTGCCGACACAGGTCGGGCACACCCGCGGGGTGCCGTTCTTGTCGCCGGTGCCCGAACAGGCCTTGCAGGGAGACTGCGAGGACATCCGCAGCGGGACCGTGGCGCCCTCGATGGCCTCCGTGAAACTCAGCGTGACCTCGGACTCGATGTCCTGGCCGCGCCGCGGCTGGGTACGGCCGGCCGTGCCGCCGCCCCGGTTGAACAGGCCCCCCAGGACGTCGCCGAACCCGCCGCCGAACCCGCCCCCGCCCTGCTGCCCGGCGTTGCCCCCGAAGAGGTCGCCCAGGTCGAAGTTGAAGTTGCCGCCGCCCGCGCCCGGCCCCGGGCGGAAGCCGCCGTTGCCGAAGAGCGCGCGGGCCTCGTCGTACTCCTTGCGCTTCTTGGGGTCGCCGAGGACGTCGTTCGCCTCGGAGATCTCCTTGAAGCGCTCCTCGGCCTTGGCGTTGCCCTTGTTGGCGTCCGGGTGGAACTCGCGGGCGAGTTTCCGGTACGCCTTCTTGATCTCGGCCTCGGTGGCGTCCTTGGGGACGCCGAGGACCTTGTAGTAGTCCTTCTCGATGAAGTCCTTGGTGCTCATCCCCGACGCCCCTCCTCCCACTCGGTACTTATTACGTCAGCCCTCCTCAGGGCCGTTGTCCTTCTCGTCGCCGGCCGCCGGGGCCTCGTCGGCCCCCTCGGCCTTCACCGGGGTCGCCCCCGGCTGCGGTTCGGCGACCGCCACCCGCGCGGGGCGGATGGTGCGCTCGCCGATGCGATACCCGGGCTGCAGGATGGCCACGCACGTCGTCTCGGTGACGTCCGGCGCGTAGCTGTGCATCAGCGCCTCGTGGATCGTCGGGTCGAAGGGCTCGCCCTCCTTGCCGAACTGCTGCAGGCCCATCTTCGCCGCGACCGTCTCAAGCGACTCGGCCACCGACTTGAAACCGCCGACCAGTTCGCCGTGTTCCCGCGCGCGGCCGATGTCGTCGAGCACGGGCAGGAGTTCGGTCAGGAGGTTCGCGATGGCGATCTCCCGGACCGTGATCCGGTCGCGCTCCACCCGGCGGCGGTAGTTCTGGTACTCGGCCTGGAGGCGCTGGAGGTCCGCGGTGCGCTCGCCGAGCGCGGTGCGCACCTGGTCCAGCTGCGCCGTCAGACCGGCGAGCTGTGCGCTGGAGTCCCCGGCCGGGGCCGCTCCCTGGGCGGGAGCGGCCTTCGGCGCGGCGTCGTCGGGGGTGGCGCCGGAGGGGACGTCGGGCTTCTCCTCGAAGCCCGGGGTCTCCTCCGTCACGCGGCACCGTCCTTGCGCTCGTCGTCGACGATCTCGGCGTCCACCACGTCGTCGGCGGCGTCACCGGCACCGGGAGCGGCACCGCCGGCGGCGGCCTGCGAGGCCTGGGCGTCGGCGTACATGGCCTGGCCCAGCTTCTGGGAGACGGCCGCGACCTTCTCGGTGGCGGTGCGGATCTCGGCGGTGTCCTCGCCCTTGAGGTGCTCCTTGAGCTCCTCGACGGCGGCCTCGACCTCGGTCTTGATCTCGCCCGGGACCTTGTCCTCGTTGTCCTTGAGGAACTTCTCGGTCTGGTAGACGAGCTGCTCGCCCTGGTTGCGGGTCTCGGCGGCCTCGCGGCGGCGGTGGTCCTCCTCCGCGTACTGCTCGGCCTCCTGGCGCATCCGGTCGACCTCGTCCTTCGGCAGCGAGGAGCCGCCGGTGACGGTCATCTTCTGCTCCTTGCCCGTGCCCAGGTCCTTCGCGGTCACGTGCATGATGCCGTTGGCGTCGATGTCGAAGGCGACCTCGATCTGCGGGACACCGCGCGGGGCCGGCGGCAGACCGGTCAGCTCGAACATGCCGAGCTTCTTGTTGTACGCCGCGATCTCGCGCTCGCCCTGGTAGACCTGGATCTGGACGGAGGGCTGGTTGTCCTCGGCGGTGGTGAAGATCTCGGACCGCTTGGTCGGGATCGTCGTGTTCCGCTCGATGAGCTTGGTCATGATGCCGCCCTTGGTCTCGATGCCGAGGGACAGCGGGGTCACGTCGAGGAGCAGGACGTCCTTGACCTCACCCTTGAGCACACCGGCCTGCAGGGCGGCGCCGATGGCGACGACCTCGTCCGGGTTGACGCCCTTGTTGGCGTCCTTGCCGCCGGTCAGCTCCTTGACGAGCTCGGCGACTGCGGGCATACGGGTGGAGCCGCCGACGAGGACGACGTGGTCGATCTCGCCGAGCTGGATGCCGGCGTCCTTGATGACGTTGTGGAACGGCGTCTTGCAGCGCTCCAGGAGGTCCGCGGTCAGCTGCTGGAACTGGGCGCGGGTGAGCTTCTCGTCGAGGTGCAGGGGACCCTCGGCGGAGGCGGTGATGTAGGGCAGGTTGATCGAGGTCTCGGTGGAGCTGGACAGCTCGATCTTGGCCTTCTCGGCGGCCTCGCGGAGGCGCTGGAGGGCCATCTTGTCCTTGCCGAGGTCCACGCCGTGGCCGGCCGCGAACTGCTTGACCAGGTAGTCGACGACGCGCTGGTCCCAGTCGTCACCACCGAGGTGGTTGTCGCCGTTGGTGGCCTTCACCTCGACGACGCCGTCGCCGATCTCCAGGAGGGACACGTCGAAGGTGCCGCCACCGAGGTCGAAGACGAGGATCGTCTGGTCGTCCTTGTCGAGGCCGTACGCGAGCGCGGCGGCGGTGGGCTCGTTGACGATGCGCAGGACGTTCAGACCGGCGATCTCGCCGGCCTCCTTCGTCGCCTGGCGCTCGGAGTCGTTGAAGTAGGCCGGGACGGTGATGACCGCGTCGGTCACCTTCTCGCCCAGGTAGGCCTCGGCATCCCGCTTGAGCTTCTGCAGGATGAACGCGGAGATCTGCTGGGGGTTGAAGTCCTTCCCGTCCAGCTGGATCTTCCAGTCGGTGCCCATGTGACGCTTCACGGACCGGATCGTCCGGTCCACGTTGGTGACCGCCTGGCGCTTGGCGACCTCGCCGACGAGAACCTCGCCGTTCTTCGCGAAGGCGACGACGGACGGCGTGGTCCGGGCACCCTCGGCGTTGGTGATGACGGTGGGCTCGCCGCCTTCAAGAACGCTGACGACGGAGTTAGTCGTGCCCAGGTCGATGCCGACCGCACGTGCCATGGTGATTTCCTCCAGCTGACTTGAGTGGAACGGACTCAAGTGTGCATCAAGCCTCGCCCTGGGTCAACAGACCTGAGTGGAGCAGACTCAAGTCTTATCCGCTCCTTACACGCAACTGCCCGCCGACCTGCGGAGATTCTCCGCGCCGGGGTTCGTAGACGGGGACCCGAAGGAGTACGAGCACGACACCGAAGGTGACGCAGGCGACGCAGGTGGCACCGGTCCGGCCGACCCAGCCGCCGTGCACGAGCACCGCGACGAACACCCCGGCGAAGGATCCGGCGCCGAGGGCGACGGTCGCCCCCTGCGAGGTGAGCCCGAGGCGCCGCAGCCGGTGCACGAGATGGTCGGGCCCGCGCCGCAGCACCGGCCGCCCGGCGAGCAGCCGCGACAGCAGGACGAGCAGGGCGTCGGCGCTCGCGACGGCGGTGAGTGCGAACAGCACGCCCGCGCTCGCGACGGGCTCGTGCCCGGTCCGGGTGATCAGCGCGGCCGCGGCCAGCACGAACCCGGCGAACAGCGAGCCGGTGGCGCCGAGGGCGATGCGCGCGGGAGGCCAGTTGTGCATCAGGAACCCGGTGAGCGCGGCCGCGAGCACGCTGAGCAGCACGGCGAGCCCGTCCATCACCTCGGCGGCGGCACAGGCCCCGACCCCGAAGGCGGTCACCACCCCGACGGTCCCGGCCAGCCCGTCCGCATGGTCGAGCCCCTTGAAGGCGACGGCGACGAAGGCGATCCACCCGGCGCCGAGCAGCCCGCCGACGGCGCCGAACTCGTCGTACGGCACGACGCAGGCGGCCGCCACCGCCGTGCCGAACAGCAGGAACCGCGTCTTGAGCCGGCACACGTCGGCGACCAGCCCGAGCAGTGCCACGGCTCCCCCGGCGGCCACCAGCTCCCCGACACCGGTACCCAGCGGGGCGACCCCGGTCCAGTCGCCGGCGCAGGCGACCAGGCAGGTGGCGACGACCACGGCGAGACCGCCGAGCGCGGGCACCCGCCGGGCCCGCCTGCGGTCGACCAGCCCGAGCCGCAGGGCGCACGGCTGGATGAGCGCGGCGAGGACGGCGGCGAGCAGGAAGGCGGTGGTGGCGGCGGCGATCCCGTAGAGCACGGGTCCAAATTAGACCTGAATGTAACAATTATGTACGAATAACACGATCGGGTTGGGGCGTAACGCCCGGGCGGCCCTGAGGCAGACCTCAGCGATCCAGATCACCCCGCACCTGACTACAGTGCGAGTAAAGATGCGGGTAGTCTCAGACCGACTGCATAAGTTACCGCTTAGTAATTTCGGGCACCCTCGCGACGGGAGAAACCTCGCGAAGAGGCCCGAAGAGACCCCTCGCAGGCCCGAGGAGCCCCCATGCAACTCGCCGCGATCATCGTGTCGCTGGTACTCGCCGTGGTCGGCGTCGCGCTGTTCAGCCGCGCCATCGCGCAGATCTACCGGTTCGTACGGCTCGGCCAGGACGTCCCGGCGGGCACCCGCACCGACGACTGGACCGCCCGCACCGCCACGGTGATCAGGGAGTTCCTCGGCCACACCCGGATGAACCGGTGGGGCGTGGTGGGCGTCGCCCACTGGTTCGTCGCCGTCGGCTTCTTCTCCCTGGTGCTGACCCTGATCAACGCCTTCGGCCAGCTGTTCCAGGCCGACTGGACGCTGCCGGTCATCGGCCACTGGCTGCCGTACGAGATGTTCGTCGAGTTCATCGGCACGATGACCTCGCTGGGCATCCTCACGCTCATCGTCATCCGGCAGCTGAGCCACCCGCGCCGGCCGGGCCGCAAGTCCCGGTTCGCCGGCTCGAACTTCGGCCAGGCCTACTTCGTCGAGGCCGTGATCCTCATCATCGGCCTCGCCATCATGACCCTGCGCGGCCTGGAGGGCGCCCTCGCCGGCGTGCACGGCTACGAGGCCGCGTACTTCGCCTCGTACCCCCTGGTCGCCGCCTTCCGGGGCACGAGCGTCGACACGCTGCAGAACCTGGTCTACCTCACCGCGATGATCAAGATCGCGACCTCCTTCATCTGGATGATCACGGTCTCCCTCAAGACCGACATGGGCGTCGCCTGGCACCGCTTCCTCGCCTTCCCGAACATCTGGTTCAAGCGGAACGCGGACGGCGGTACGTCCCTGGGCGCGCTGCTGCCGATGACCTCCGGCGGCAAGCCGATCGACTTCACCGACCCCGGCGAGGACGACGTCTTCGGCGTCTCCCAGATCGAGCACTTCTCCTGGAAGGGCCTGCTCGACTTCTCCACCTGCACCGAGTGCGGCCGCTGCCAGTCGCAGTGCCCGGCCTGGAACACCGGCAAGCCGCTCTCCCCCAAGCTGCTGATCATGTCCCTGCGCGACCACGCCCACGCCAAGGCGCCCTACCTGCTGGCGGGCGGCGGCAAGAACGCGGAGGGCGAGGAGAAGGCGAGCGAGGAGGCCCTCAAGGCCGTCCCCGCCGCCGCCCTCGCGGAGGCCGAGCGCCCCCTCATCGGCACCGCCGAGGCTGTATCCGACAGCGGCTTCGCCGCGGGCGGCGTCATCGACCCGGACGTCCTGTGGTCCTGCACCACCTGCGGCGCCTGCGTCGAGCAGTGCCCGGTGGACATCGAGCACGTCGACCACATCGTCGACATGCGCCGCTACCAGGTGATGATCGAGTCCGCGTTCCCGTCCGAGGCGGGCACGATGCTCAAGAACCTGGAGAAGAAGGGCAACCCCTGGGGCCTGGCGAAGAAGCAGCGCCTGGAGTGGCTCAAGGAGGTCGACTTCGAGATCCCGGTCGTCGGCAAGGACATCGAGGACCTCACCAAGGTCGAGTACCTGTACTGGGTCGGCTGCGCCGGCTCCCTCGAGGACCGCGCCAAGAAGACGACGAAGGCCTTCGCCGAGCTCCTCCACATCGCGGGCGTCAAGTTCGCGATCATGGGCGGCGACGAGAAGTGCACCGGCGACTCCGCCCGCCGCCTCGGCAACGAGCCCCTGTTCCAGGAGCTCGGCATGGAGAACGTCATGGCGCTGAACACGGCGTTCGGCGAGGAGCTGGACGACGACGGCAAGGTGACCGAGGAGTCCCGCAAGCCGAAGTCGGCGAAGAAGATCGTCGCCACCTGCCCGCACTGCCTCAACACCATCGGCAACGAGTACCCGCAGCTCGGCGGCGACTACGAGGTCATCCACCACACCCAGCTGCTCCAGCACCTGGTGGACGAGGGCAAGCTGGTCCCGGTCACCCCGGTCGAGGGCATCATCACCTACCACGACCCCTGCTACCTGGGCCGCCACAACAAGATCTACACGCCGCCGCGCGAGATCATCGCCAGCGTCCCGGGCCTGCGCAACGAGGAGATGCACCGCCACAAGGAGCGCGGCTTCTGCTGTGGCGCCGGTGGCGCGCGGATGTGGATGGAGGAGCGGATCGGCAAGCGCATCAACAACGAGCGCGTCGACGAGGCGCTGTCCCTCAATCCCGACATCATCTCCACGGCCTGCCCGTTCTGCCTGGTGATGCTGACCGACTCGGTCAACGGCAAGAAGGCTGCAGCCGACAGCGGCTCCGCCGCGGGCGGCAAGGCCAAGGAGTCCATCCAGGTGGTGGACGTGGCCCAACTGCTCCTCGACTCGGTCCGGACCCCGGTGGACCCGGCGGGCGAGACGGAGCAGGAGCCCGCTCCGGAGCCGGAGCCGGTGAAGTAGTCCGTTCGGACGCGGAACGCCCCCCGACCCTCTGTGGGTCGGGGGGCGTTCCGGTTTCCCCGGGTACCGACGGCACGGCCGGCCGCGCCGTGACCCGGACGGCCCCCTCCTGCTCGCGTGTGTGCTCTCCGACGGTTCGGCTGGAGAGGGACCGGAGCGACCTGGAGGTACGGGTGACGGAGGACAGCGCGCACGCGGACGGCGAGGCCGGCGGGTCCGACGACGTCCGGGAGCTGCGGGCCCGGGTCGCGGCCCTGGAGAAGGAGCGGTCCCGGCCGCCCCGGCACCACGCCAGGTCCCTCCTCGCCGTCGTCCTGGTCGTCCTCGGCTGCCTGCTCGCCCCGCTCGCCGTGGTCGCCTCGTGGGCGGCGGACCAGGTGGGCGACACCGACCGCTACGTCAGCACGGTCGCCCCGCTCGCCTCGGACCCCGACGTGCAGAACGCCGTGGCCAACCGGGCCACCGACGCGCTCATGAGCCACCTCGACCTGCCCGCCCTGCTCGCCGACGTGGCCCCCGCGGACCGGCCCCGGCTGCAGCAGGCGCTGGGCGGCAGACTCGGCGACGCGCTCGAAGGGGCCGTGCGCAGCTTCGTCCACGACAAGGCCCGCGAGGTCGCCGCGTCCGACGCGTTCCGGACCGTCTGGACCGACGCCAACCGCCGGATCCACAGCAGCCTCGACAAGGCCCTCACCGGCAGCGGCGGCGGCGCGGTGCAGCTGACGAACGACAGCGTCACCCTCGACATCGGCCCCCTCGTGGACCAGGTCAAGCAGCGGCTCGTCGACGCCGGACTGACCCCCGCCGAGCACATCCCCGCCGTGCACACCGACTTCACGCTCGCCAGGTCCGACCAGGTCGGCAAGGTCAAGACCTACGTACGGCTGCTCCAGCTCGCCGGGAACTGGCTGCCCGTGCTGGCCGTGCTGCTGGTCGCCGCCGGGGTGCTGCTCGCGGTCCGGCGGCGCCGGGCCCTGGTCGCGGGCTGCGTCGGGATCGCCGTCACCACCGGGCTGCTCGGCATCGGGCTGCGCGTGTTCCGCGTGTTCTACCTCGACCGGCTGCCCGCGAGCGTCTCCCCGGGCGCGGCGGCCGCCGTCTACGACGCGCTGACCCACTTCCTGCGGACCGGCGTGCGCATGGTCGTGGCCCTCGGCGTCGTCGTCGCCCTGGCCGCCTGGCTCACCGGCCCCGGCCGGTACGCCGGGCTGGTCCGCGGTCTGTGGACGTCCGGGATCGGAGCGGTACGCGGCACCGCCGACCGCGCCGGACTGCGCACCGGCCCGGTCGGCCCCTTCGTGCGCCGGTACCGCACCTGGATCACCTGGGTCCTGGTGGCCGTGGCGGTGCTGGTCTACCTGCTGTGGCCGTACCCCACCGGGTGGGTGGTGGTCGGCATCGCCCTGTGCCTGCTGTTCGTGCTGGCCGTGGTGGAGTTCCTGGCGGCGCCGCCGCCAGCCGGTGAACAGGCCCCGGCCCGGTCGCCCGCCTGACGCTCCGGCCGTCAGGACGTGATCGTCCCCCGACGCGAGCCGGTGCCCCGAGGAGCCGAGGGTGTGGCCGAGTGCCGACTCCAGGGTGAGGTGGTCGTCGATGCGGTAGGCGCCCGTTCCACAGGATGACCTGACCGGCCCGATGGACCGGCGACCGGCGCGATGCTGTCCTCTTGAAGCTCTCTCCCCCCGTAAACGGGGGGAGAATCCTGCCTACCTTGCGGTGGCGGGTTTGACGCCGTTCGAAGCGCGCCTGACGACTGCCCTCCCGGCAGCCGGGACAAGCGCGTGGCCCGTCCGAAATCGGTGCAGCACGGTACGCGCGGCATTGTGGTCGGCGTTCCCCCCTACTTCAGGCCGATCGCGGCGCAGGCCGACCGGTACTTCGGGGTGCAGATGTCGGCGACGGTGTACACGCCGTCGTCGATCACCGTGTCCTTGATGTTGTCCTTCGTGAGGGCGACCACCGGCACGAGCGTCGCGGGGATGTCCTTCCCGGTCGGGCTGTCGACCTTGTCCTGGGTCAGCGCGTCGTACTGGATGTCACGGCCCTGCACCTTGTACACCGCCATCTGCGCGGCGTCGGTGGCCTCGTCCAGGAACGGCTTGTACACGGTCATGTACTGCTCGCCCGAGACGACCCGCTGCACCGCGTCCAGGTTCGCGTCCTGTCCGGTCACCGGGGGGATCGTGGTGGCGCCCGCCTGCTTCAGCGCGTCGATGACGGCGCCGGCCATGCCGTCGTTGGCCGAGTAGACGGCGGCGATGTTGTTCAGGCCGACGGCCTGGATCGCCTTCTTCATGTTCGCCCCGGCGACCTCGGGCGACCACTTGTCGGTGTCGTACTGCTCGGCGATGCGGACCCTGTCCTTGAGTTCGGCGAGGGCACCCTCCTTGAACTTCCCCGTGTTCGGGTCCGCGGGGTCGCCGTTCATCATGACGACCTTGCTGGTCGCCGCCTTGCTGCCGAGCGCCTCGAGGATGGCGCGGCCCTGGACCTCGCCGACGAGTTCGTTGTCGTGGGAGACGTACGCGTCGATCGGGCCCTGCGCGAGCCGGTCGTAGGCGATGACGGGGATGCCGGCGTCCTTCGCCTTCCGGACGTCCGGTGCGATGGCCGCGGCGTCCACCGCGTCCACCACGATGATGTCGACCTTCCTGGCCACCATCTGCTGGAACTGCCGGCTCTGCTTCTCCTTGCTCGCCTCGGCGTTGGCGTAGTCGACCTTGCCCTTGCCGTGCGTGAGGGAGGCGACCTCCTTCTTGAAGATGGGGTGGTCGAAGGCCTCGAACCGGGCCGTGTCCCGGTCGGGCAGGAGCAGCCCCACCGTGATGTCGTCGCCCTTCGTCGGGGACGCGGAGCTGTCGCCGCCGCCGATGCCGTCGACGACGCCGCACGCGGTGAGCGTGAGTGCCGACGCGGAGGCGGCCAGGGTGATCGCGAGGCGGGGCAGTGGGGTCCCGCGGAGGGTAGGAACGCTCACATCAGGCGCCTTCCGGATGGGGGGAGCGTCATGCGCAACCGATGGTGTGAAGGAAGCAAACGCGCAGTGACGGGGTACGTCAAGACGTAAGGACAACAAGGCAGTTGAAGCCTGCCGTGCGCGACGTCCGGAGACCTGCGGCCGGGTGGCGGATCTCGCAGGTCAGGCCGGTACGACGGGAGTTCGCGAGGGTGGCGGACCGTGCGTCACGGAAGGTCCGGAGCGGGGTGCGCCGGGCAACAGGTCATCCATATCCGGCGCTTGACCGCCTTCGCAGCACCTCCGCAGCACCTTCGCAGTCTTCGCCATCTTCACTGTCGCTACTCCCCGGTACCGTCACTTCCCCCCCCGGGCGACCCTCTCGCTTAAAGCGTTTTAAGAACTGCTACCATCGGTGGCCCCACCACAACCACAGGCGGACGACGAGGTCGTCCGGCGTCGCGCAACCACGGGAGGCCGTGTGGACCAGCCCGGCTCCGCCGTCCCGGCGGGCGGCACCGGAGGGTCGGCCGCGCGTCCCCGACTGGAGGACGTCGCCGCCCGCGTCGGTCTCTCGACGGCCTCGGTGTCCCTGGTGCTGCGGGGCGTGCCCGGCCCCAGCGAGCGCACCCGGCAGCGGGTCCTGAAGGCGGCCGCCGACCTCGGCTACCGCCCCGACCGCACCGCCAGCGCCCTGGCCAGCAGGCGCAGCAGGCTGCTCGGGGTCATGGTCGACGTGCACAGCCCCTTCCACGCGGAGCTGGTCGAGCACCTGCACGTCGCCGCGGAGGAGGTCGGCTACGACCTCGTGCTGAGCGCCCTGACCCGGACCCGGGACGAGAGCACGGCGGTGGAGACGCTGCTGGCGTTCCGCTGCGAGGCGCTGATCCTGCTCGGCCCGGTCGCCCCGGCCGCCGACCTCGCCGACCTGGACCGCAGGGCGCCCGTCGTCAGCGTGGGCCGCCGGATCGCCCGCGCCCCCCTCGACGTCGTCCGCACCGCCGACGACGACGGAGTGGGCCAGATCGTCGACCACCTGGCGGGCCTGGGGCACCGCGCGATCGCCTACGCCGACGGCGGCAGGGGCGTCATCGCCACCGACCGGCGCGGCGGCTACCGGGACGCCATGCGCCGGCACGGCCTCCACGAGCACATCCGGGTCCTGCCCGGCGGCAGCACCGAGGAGACCGGCGAGAAGACGGGCCGGCGCCTCCTCGACGACGGCCCGCTGCCTACCGCCGTCGTGGCGTACAACGACCAGAGCGCCATCGGCCTGCTGACCGCGCTCCGGTCGGCCGGGGTGGACGTGCCCGGCACCGTCTCCGTCGCCGGGTACGACGACGACACCCTGGCCCGGCTGAGCTGCTTCAACCTCACCACCGTCAGCCAGAACGCCCGGGAACAGGCCCGTCAGGCGGTGACGGCCGCCGTGGAACGCCTCGACGAGGGCCGCACCGAGCCCCGCGAGATCGTCCTCGCGCCCACCCTGGTCGTCCGGGGGACCACGGCACGGGTGCGCTGACCCCGGGTCGGGCCGGCCGGCAGGGACGACCGACCGGGCCCCGTCCGACGTGCGCGCCGCGGCGTCCTCCGTGACGTCCTCCGTGATGTCTCACACCGACCGGCTCGTACGACGCCCTACACGCCCTGCGCGTCCTACGCGTCCTACGCGCCCTGCACATCCCGCACTCCCCGCGGCACTCGGCGGCGCACACCCCCGCCCTCACCCCGCCGCACCCGAAAACCCGTCACGGCAGGCACGACCAGCCTCATGTTGTGCAGCACGTTGACTGCCGCAACAAATTAGCCCTACATTCCTCGGTGCCCTCGCTCAGCGCACCGAGCACTGCTCCCCCGTCCGTCACCCCCACGCACAAGGAGCCGCTCCATGTCCGTCAGCACCCGCACCCGCGCCTCCCGCACCCGACTGCGCATCGCCCTGGCCGCCCTGGCCACCCTCACCGCCACGGCCCTCACCGCCCTGCCCGCACCCGCCGCCCGGGCGGACTCGCCGGCCGCCGGCAGCCTGACCGGCACCCTCGCCGACGGCGCCACCTGGATCGCGGACGTGCCCGAGCAGTGGAACGGCACCCTGCTGCTGTTCAGCCACGGCTTCGGCCCCACCGTCGCCCGGGACGCCCCCACCGACGCCGTCCGCACCGAACTGCTCGCCGAGGGCTACGCGCTGGCGGGGTCGTCGTACGACCCGCATGGCTCGATGTGGGCCCTGGAGAGCGCCGAGCGCGACCAGTTCGCCACCCTCGACGCGGTCACCGCGAAGATCGGCACGCCGCGGCGCACGCTCGCCATGGGGCAGTCCATGGGCGGGCTCGTGAACGCGCAGCTGGCCCGGGACGGCGGCGGCCGCATCGACGGCGCGCTCGGCCAGTGCGGCCTGGTCGCGGGCGCCACGGACCTGGACAACTACCAGCTGGACGCCGAGTACGCCATCGCCCGCCTGCTGCTGCCGGCCCAGGACGTGCAGCTGGTGCGCTTCGGCTCCGCCGACGCGGCGGCCGCCGTCGCGAAACAGCTCACCGACGCGGTCACCGCCGCGCAGGCCACCCCGCAGGGCCGGGCCCGGATCGCGCTCGCCGCCGCCTTCCTCAACCTGCCCGCCTGGTCGCCCGGGAGGACGAAGCCCGGCGCGACGGACTGGGCGGGCCAGGAGGCCCAGCAGTACGACTGGTTCGCGCAGGGCATCCTGGCGTTCGTCGAGGGCGGCCGGTACGCCGTCGAGCAGTCGGTCGGCGGCAGCAACTCCTGGAACCGGGGCGTCGACTACGCAGGTCTGCTCGCCGGTTCCGCACACGCGCCCCAGGTCCGCGCCCTGTACACGGCGGCCGGTCTCGACCTGGACGCCGACCTGCGGACGCTGACCTCGGGCGCCGCGATCACCGCCGATCCCGCGGCGGTCCTTACCGCGCGGCGGACGTCCTCCGCGGGCCAGGGACTGGAGGTGCCGCTGCTCGACGTCCACACCACCGCCGACAACCTGGTCCCGGTGGAGCAGGAGAACCGCTTCGCCGAGCGGGTGCGCGCCGCGGGCGACGGCGCGCTGCTGCGGCAGGCGTACGTCGAACGGCAGGGTCACTGCGCGTTCACCACCGCCGAGACCGTGGCCGCGCTGCACGCCCTCGAACACCGGGTGGACACCGGCCGCTGGGACGACGCCGCGACACCGGACGCGCTCCAGCGGTCCGCCACCGCGCTCGGCCTGGACGGGGCGGCCTATGTGCCGTACGAGCCGGCGCGGTTGACGGTCGGCCGCGACGGTACGCGGTCGACGGCCGTCGACACCCGGCACGGCCGAGGCCCGGGCCGCTGAGGCCGGGGCCGCTGAGGCCGGGGCCGCTGAGGCCGGGGCCGCTGAGGCCGGGGCCGCTGAGGCCGGGGCCGCTGAGGCCGGGGCCGCTGAGGCCGGGCGGCGAGGAGTTCACGGGGGCGGCGGACGCGTCGCCCCCTCCTCCCCCGCGACCGCCGCCGTCACGCGTCCGGTCCGGTGAGTCCGATCTCGGCCCAGATGGTCTTGCCGCCGGGCTGCTGGCGGGTGCCCCAGCGGCCGGCGAGCTGGGCGACGAGCAGCAGGCCGCGGCCGCCCTCGTCGTAGGTGCGGGCCCGGCGCAGGTGCGGGGCGGTGCCGCTGCCGTCGGAGACCTCGCAGATCAGCGCGGCGCCCCGGATCAGCCGCAGCTGGACCGGCGGTTGCCCGTAGCGGATCGCGTTCGTGACGAGTTCGCTGACCACCAGCTCGGCCGTGAACGCCAGGTCCGGCAGGTGCCAGGCCTCCAGCCGGGCCAGCACCTGGGCACGGGCGTCGGCGACCACGGCCGGGTCGGAGGGCAGGTCCCAGGTGGCGACCCGGTCGGCGTCGAGCGCCCGGGTACGCGCGAGGAGCAGGGCGACGTCGTCCTGCGGCTGCGCGGGCAGCAGCGTCCGGAGCAGCTCGTCGCACAGCTCCTCCAGCGGCCGGGAGGCGGCTCGGTCGAGGGAGCGGCGCAGCCGTGCCAGACCGTCGCCCAGGTCGTGCCCGGGCCCCTGGAGCAGGCCGTCGGTGCAGAGCGCGAGGAGGCTGCCCGGGGACAGTTCCCGCTCGGCGGTCTCGAAGGGCAGCCCGCCCGCGCCCAGCGGCGGGCCGGGCGGCACGTCGAGGAAGGACGCCGGGCCGTCCGGCCCGACGACCGCGGGCGGCGGATGGCCCGCGCTGGCGGCCGTGCACCGGCGGGAGACCGGGTCGTAGACCACGTACAGGCAGGTGGCGATGAGATCGCCGCAGGGTTCGAGGTCGGGCTCGTACTCCGCGGTGCTCTCCTCCTCGGCCGCCAGGAGGGTGACCAGGTCGTCGAGGTGGGTGAGCAGTTCGTCGGCGGGCAGGTCGACGTCGGCCAGGGTGCGCACCGCGGTCCGCAGCCGGCCCATGGTGGCCGACGCCCGCAGTCCGTGGCCCACCACGTCGCCCGCCACCAGCGCGACCCTGGCGCCGGAGAGCGGGATCACGTCGAACCAGTCGCCGCCGGGCCCCGCCCGGGTGCGGGCCGGGAGGTAGCGATGGGCCGCCTCGACCGCGTCCTGGGCCGAGAACCGGTGGGGCAGCAGGCTGCGCTGCAGGGCCAGCGCGGTGCCGCGTTCGAGGGTGTACCGGCGGGCGTTGTCCACGGCCACGGCGGCGCGCGCGGCGATCTCCTCGGCCAGCAGCAGGTCGTCACGGGTGAACGGCTCCTCGCGCCGGTGCCGGACCAGGACCGCCACCCCGATGGTGATGCCGCGGGCGCGCAGCGGGATGACCATGATCGAGTGGATCCCGAACCTGCGGACCACCCACGCCCGCTCGGGATCGGCCAGCTCCCAGGCCCGGATCGCCTCGTCCCCGGTGGTGTGCAGCGAGGCCCTGCCGGTGGCCAGGCAGCGGACGGGGGGTGCGGACGCGGGGTACTCGTCCACCTCTCCCGGCTCGATCACCGCCTCGGGCGCCCCGTGCAGCACGGACTGCTGGGCCGCGCGCCGCAGCGGGACCCGGCCCGTACCGGACGGTTTCGGCTCGACGCCGCGGTACAGGGAGTCGAGCAGGTCGATGGTGATGAAGTCGGCGAGCCGGTCCACCGTCACGTCGGCCATCTCCTGCGCCGTGCGCATCACGTCCAGGGTGCTGCCCACCCGGTCGCTGACGTCGTTCAGCAGCGCGAGCCGCTCCCTGGCAAGGTACTGCTCGCTGACGTCGATCGCGGAGACCTCCACGTGCCGCACCTGCCCCGCCGTCGTGACGAGCGGGGAGACGCTGACGGACCACACCCTCTCGGGGGCGTCCGGCCGGGCGCGGCCCCGGAGGTGGAACTCCTCGGGCTCGCCCGACGCGAACACCCGGCCCATGCCGTTCTCGATCCGGTGGCAGAGGTGCGACGGCACGATGCCGGTGACGGACCGACCGCGCATCCGCTCCTCGGACAGGCCGAGTTCGCGTACGGCACCGGCGCTCGCGCGGACGACCCGCAGCGCGGAGTCGCACACCATCACGGGCAGCCGGCACTGGGCGAACGCCTCGTCGCCCGTCACCGCGTCCGGCTGTGCAGGCGGTGCCGGCGGTGCCGGTTCCGGCGGCGTCACCACGAGGAGCCGCTGGGCACGGCCCTCGCGGTCGACCGAGGGATACGCCCGCACCCGCACCGCCACGGGCCGGCCGTCCCGGTGCCGGAGCAGGGCCGTCGTGGTGGCCGCGGTCAGGTCCGTGCGGCCGTCCCCGCTCCCGGGTTCCGAGGCGATCAGACGGCTGACGGGGCTGCCGACGGCCTCCTGGCAGGGGTAGCCGAGCAACCGCTCGGCGCCGGCGCTCCATCCCGTCACCACTCCCCGGTCGTCGACGACCGCCGTGGCCGCGTCCGCCGGGTCGGGCGGTACGGCGCCGCTCCCGCCGCTCGGGGTGGCATCACGCATGCCGGTCACCGCCCGTTCTGCCGGCTCGGCCGCCGTGGCCCCGGGCGGACGCCGAGGAGGCCACGGGACACCGCAGCCGGCCGGTCTCACCGCGTCGCCCTCACACCTCCCTCCATCGTCCTTCGCCCACCCCGGCACGTCACCTGCACGGCCGCACGGGCGACGGAGGCAGCGGGCGCGGCCGGGACGGGAACGGCCCGGGTGCGGGACCCGGGCCGTCTGTCGTGTGGTGCGGGGAGGGTCAGGGCTTCTGCTTGACGAGGGCCGGGACGAAGCGCAGGGCGTCCACGGTGCCGACGCCGGTGGCGAGGTCGTAGCCGTTGACGGCCTTGTAGCCGGTCACGCCCTCGTAGCTGTTGTTCGTGCCGTCGTTGACGTCGACGATGCCGGTGCCCTTGGAGCGGTAGGAGGAGAGGTCGTACAGCCGCTTCTGGATGTTGCCGAGGCGGTGGCCGGCGGCCTGGTCGGCGAGGGCGACGATGCCCGCGAAGAGCGGGGTGGCCTCGCTGGTGCCGCCGCTGACGTCCCAGCCGGTGGCGGTCGGGTCGAAGCTGGAGTAGATCCAGGCGCCGCCGTTGACCGCGGCGGACATCGAGATGTCCGGGGTGCCGCGGCGGGTGCCGACCTTGCTCTTCACGCCGTTCTGGTACGACGGGCGGGTGAAGACGTGGGACTGGCCGCCGCCGCCGGAGCCGTAGTCGTTGTAGACACTGTCCGGCTTGACGCGGTTGCCCTTGTCGTCGAGGTGGAGCTGGGTGCCGCCGATCGAGGTGACCAACGGGTCCGAGGAGGGCCAGGAGTTGACGCGCTTCTTGTAGTACGTCTTGCCGTCCGCCTGGAGGTCGGTGGCGCCGCCGTCACCGGAGGCGGCGAGGACGGTGACGTGCTTGCTGCTGGCGTCCTGGAAGGCGTACCGCAGCTTCTTGATGCTGGAGAAGTCGCCCTTGGCGAAGCCCGGGAAGGTGTTCTCGGTGGCGCCGAAGCTCTGGCTGATGACGTCGCCGACACCGTGGTCGATCATGTACTTCTCGGCGTCCATCATCTCCGGCAGACCGGTGGTGCCCTCGGTCTCGGAGACCGCCGTCTCCACCACGACGATCTTCGCGGCGGGCGCCACCGCGTGCGCCATCTCGACGTCGAGGGTGGTCTCGCCGGCCCAGCCGGTCATGTCGGAGTTCTTCGGGTCGAAGGCGGGGACGTGCCCCCACTTGACGACCTTCACCTTGGTGCTGGGCAGCCCGAACTGCTTGCTGTAGACGTCGAGATCGTGCTGCACGGTCGGGGAGCCGTACGAGTCGACGATGACGATGGTGCGTCCCTTGCCCGTGACGCCCTTGCGGTAGAGGGCGTTCAGGTCGTACGCGGTGCGGTACTGGAGCGGGCTGTAGCAGTTGATCTGCCACTTGGCCTGGCACTGCTCGCTGGAGAGCGGGCTGCTCACACCGTGCACCAGGGTGTGCCCGACGACGGCCGGTACCGCGAGGGTGTGCGGTACGGCGGTGGGCGCGGCGGCCGTCAGCGCGGTGGCCGCGAGGGCGGCGACGGACGTGGCGGCCGCGACGGCCCGCCCGGTACGGGCTATGTGCATGAATCCCCCTGTGGTTCGGAGTCGCACGAAGTGGGTCTCGGTCTCCGAGGAGATCTCGACGTGGTCTTCGCGCATCCCATCGAACGGGTCATGCACAGATCAAGTACGTTGAACGGACGATGCCGAACCCTTTACCCCGTGGTAACTCGCCATTGACCGCACCGTCGTCGGGCACAAGGCTGGAACCCGGGCCGCGGCCTTTCCGTCTTCCTTCGTCGAAACAGCACGCCAACTGTCCCGCAACCTCTAGCAAATCGGCCGGACCTTGAGACACACACCACCGAGACTCTGGGCCGTGGCAGCCGCCACGGCCTTCGCGTTCCTCGTCGCCCTGGAGGCCGCCGCACGTCACTACGGCCTGCCGGGGCCGATCACCAACCAGGCGCGGGAGGTGATCTGCCCTCCCAAGTCCGGCTTTCTGCTGTACGCCGGGCTGGCGTTGACGATGGTGGTGCTCACCTGGCGGCAACGGTGCGCCGCGCTCGGCGCCGCGCTCGGCATCGACCTCGCCTTCGCGGCGGTCCGGTGGGCGTGCGGCGTCGAGGTGACCCGCGGCCAGCCGTTCGGCAACGGCGCGTTGTGGGTGATGCTCGGCTGCGCGGTCCTCGCCCTGACCCGCCGCACCGGCCGCGAACGCGTCCTGCTGCTGAAGGGCGTCGGTCTCGGCCTGCTGCTGGTGACCGGCCGCAAGACCGGCGACGCCTGGCTGCTCATCACCTCCAAGACCCGCCCGGCGGTGCTCGACCCGTACGTGGCCACCGCCGACCACGCCCTGGGCAACCCGTCCTGGCTGGTGGGCCGGATCGTCACGGCCGGCGGCCCGATCGGCTTCAACGTGCTCGACGTCGTCTACGGCCAGCTCGCCGTGGCCGCGGTCGCCGTCGCGCTGTACCAGCTGCGCGACGTGGCGGCCGAGCGCCGCTTCCCGCGCCACCACCTGGTGCGCACCTTCCTGGTGATCGGGCTGCTCGGACCGGCCGTCTACATGATCTTCCCGGTGGTCGGCCCGGTCTTCGCCTACGGCACCGGCGCCGACCACTGGGCGTCGGTCAGCCTCTGGCCGGAGCACCCGCCGCACGGCGGGCACTGGCCGGTGGCCGACCTGTGGCCGCGCAGGGTGCCGCCGGTCACCGCCCCGCACCCGGTGCGGTACGACGGGTTCACCCCGCGCAACTGCATGCCCAGCCTGCACACGGCGTGGGCCACCGCGATCTTCCTGCACTCCCGCAAAGGCCCCCGGGCGCTGCGCTGGGCGGGCACGTTCTGGCTGGTCGCCACGGTCACCGCGACGCTGGGCTTCGGCTACCACTATGGTGCGGACCTCCTGGCCGGCGTGGTCTTCGCGCTCACGGTCGAGGCGGCCCTGCGCTCGCTCGACCGCGGCTGGGACCCGTCGGGCGTCCGGCTGGTCGCCCACGGTACGGCGGTCTTCGCCGCGCTCCTGGTGGCCTACCGCTGGCTGCCGCTGGAGATCGCCACGCATCCCTGGACATCCGGACCGCTCCTCGTCCTGGCACCGGCCTCGGTGGTCCTCCACTACCTGCGCACCGTCACCCGCTGGGCCCCGCGGACCGAACCGGCGGCGACCCGCGCGGCGCCGCAACCCGAACTGATCTGAGGCGGCCGGGGCGGGGCGGGGCTCCGGGCGGCGCCCGTCAGCGTCCGCCGGGTCCCGGGTAGGTGATCACCAGCATGGTGACGCCGTCCGGGGAGGTCCAGGGGCCGTGCGGCATCCCGGGCGGGCGGCAGGCGTACATGCCGGCGGTGAAGGTCCGGTCGAGCGTCAGGTCGTGCAGGGCGCCCGCGACCAGGTAGACCTCCTCCCAGAAGTCGTGGCGGGTCACGCCGTCCGCCGAGGTGTCGGTGCCCGGCGCCCAGCGGACCAGCGCCGTACGGGATCCGTGTGCGGGGTCCTCGGCCAGGACGCACTCCTCGACGCCCGGACCGGCGCCGGCCGGGGCCCGCCACGGCCCGGCGGGCAGCTGGAACTCCAGCTCGGGCTTGCTCATCGCCGCGCTCCCCTGCCTGCGTACCGCGCGTCACCTTTCGACATGCCAGGCATGCTTCCCGCCCTCGCCCGGTCGCGAACATCGGTCGAGAACACCGGTCGCGAACACCGGTCGCGAACATCCGGGTGCCGTGTGCAGAACCGCTACAGCTGCGTGCAGAGCCGCTGCTCGGTCCAGATGACCTTTCCGTCGGCGGTGTAGCGGGTCCCCCAGCGGTCGGCGAACTGGGCCACCAGGAAGAGCCCGCGGCCGCCCTCGTCCATGGTGGTGGCCCGGCGCAGGTGCGGCGAGACGCTGCTGCCGTCGGAGACCTCGCAGATGAGGCTGCGGTCACGGATCAGGCGCACCCCGACGGGGCCCGTCGCGTGCCGGATGGCGTTGGTGACCAGCTCGCTGAGGATGAGCTCCAGGGTGAACGCCTCCTCCTCCAGACCCCAGTCGCGCAGCAGCTCGGTGGCCGCCGCCCGGACCCCGGCGACGGCCGAGGGGTCGGACGGCACGGTCCAGGACGCGGTGTGCTTGTCGTCCAGCACCCGGGTGCGGGCGACGATCAGGGCCACGTCGTCGCGGGGCGCCCCGGGCACCATGGCGTCGATCGCCGCCCGGCACATCTGCTCCGGCGTGCGCCCCGGCACCGCGAGGGCCCGGCGCAGGCGCTCGATGCCCTCGTCGATGTCCTGCCGCCGGTCCTCGATCAGGCCGTCGGTGAAGAGCACGATGCCGCTGCCCTCGGGCAGCTCCACCTCGCCCTTCTCGTAGGGCATCCCGCCCAGCCCCAGCGGCGGACCGGCCGGTACCCCGGGCAGGTGGGCGCGGCCGTCCGGGGGCACGACGATGGGTTCCAGGTGACCGGCCCGGGCCATGGTGCACAGCCGTGAGACCGGGTCGTAGACCGCGTAGAGGCAGGTGGCGCCGGTGAGCGTCGGGCTGCCGGCGTCGCCGTCGCGGTCCTGGTCGAGTCGGGTGACCAGCTCGTCCAGGTGCCAGAGAAGTTCGTCGGGGGGCAGGTCGAGTGTCGAGAGGTTGTGCACGGCGGTGCGCAGCTGCCCCATGGTGGCGGCGGCGTGCAGTCCGTGTCCCACGACGTCGCCCACCACGATGGCGACGCGCGCGCCGGGGAGCGGAATGACGTCGAACCAGTCGCCGCCGACCCCGCCGGGCCCCGCCCCCGCCGGCAGGTAGCGGTGCGCCACGTCGACGGCGTTCTGCTCCGGCAGGGCGTGCGGCAGCAGGCTGCGCTGCAGGGTGACCGCCATGGTGCGCTCGCGCGTGAAGCGGCGCGCGTTGTCGATGCTGATCGCCGCGCGGGCGACCAGCTCCTCGGCGAGCGACAGGTCCTCCCGGGTGAAGGAGGTCGGCTCCTTGGAACGCCAGAAGGTCGCCACGCCGAGGATCGCGCCGCGGGCCCGCAGCGGGGCGGCGATCATGGAGTGGATGCCGTGGGCCACCAGTTGCCGTGCCCGTTCGGGGTCCTGGGCCTGCCAGCCGGAGAAGGCCGTCATGTCGGCCTCCAGCACCATCCGCCCGGAACCGAAGCCCTCGCCCTGCGGGGTGGTGGGGTCGAAGTGGATGAGCGCACCGGGCGGGTAGAGCGGCACGTCCGGCCGGATGCCGTGCAGGGTGACCCGGCGCAGCGGCGCCGCGCTCACCTCGTCGGGCTCCTCGCCGCGCAGCACGTCGTCGGTCAGGTCGACGGTGACGTAGTCGGCGAACCTGGGGACGGCGAACTCCGCCAGCTCCTCCGCGGTGTGCCGCACGTCGAGAGTGGTGCCGATGCGCAGTCCGGCGTCGTACAGCAGCTTGAGCCGTTCCTGGACCACCTCGATCCGGCCCATCAGCGCGGTGAGTTCGGTCGTGTCGCGCAGGGTGGCGACCCAGCCGCCGGGTCCGTGCGGCTGGTCCATGGGGCGCTGGCTGACGGCCAGCAGCCGGCCGTCGACCTCGACCACCTCGTCCGTGGTCGCCCTCCCGGACGCGAGGAGCCGTCCGGCCCCGGGGGTGATCCCCAGCTCCGTGACGGGCAGGCCGTCCACGTCCGCGGCGAGTCCCAGCAGGCGCCGCGCCTCGTCGTTGACCAGGAGCAGAGAGCCCTGCGGATCGACGATGAGCACGCCTTCGCGCACCGCGTGCAGGACGGCGTCGTGGTGCTCGTACATGCGGGTCATCTGCACCGGCCCCAGGCCGTGGGTCTGACGGCGCAGGCGCCTGCCGATGAGGGCCGTGCCTCCGGTGGCGGCCGCGATCGCGAGCCCGGTGCCCGCCAGGACGAGCGGTGCCTGCCGGCCGGCCGCGGCGCTCACCTGGCTGACGGTGATGCCCGCGGAGACCAGCCCGACGACCTTGCCCTCGGGGGTGGTCACGGGAACGACGGTCCTGACGGAGGGGCCCAGGGTCCCGGTCGTCGTCTCGGTGACGATGCCGCCCTGCTGCGCGGCCGCGATGCTGCCGATGTAGCGGCGGCCGATCTGGGCGGGGTTCGGATGGGTGTAGCGGATGCCCGTGGGGCTCATCACGACGACGAAGTCCACGTGCGAGCGTTTGCGGGTCTCCTCGGCCAACTGCTGGAGGACGGCGGTCGGATTCGTGCCGGTCAGCGCCTGCCGCACGGTGGGATCCGAGGCGACGGCGGCGGCCACGGCGAGGGTGCGGTTGCGGGCCTCCCGGTCGGCGTCGGCTCGCGACTGCAGCAGGAGGACGGCGACCGCCGTCGCCACCAGAACCAGGACGACTCCGACCTGCAGAAGAAACATCTGGCCGGCAACGCTGCGGATCCCGTACCAGGACCGCATCCGCCGGAGCAGTTGGTGCATACGGCTCATATAACACCAAATAGGTAAGGTCACATCACCCCTGCGGCGAATCCGCTCGCGACACCGACGCGCTCCGTGTCCACACGTGCGCGAAACGCGAGCGGGCGGATGCGGCCCGTCCCGGTGCGGCACCGCGAAACAAGGTCCCGCCGCCGGGCGGTGTCGGACGCCGTGTGAGAATCCCCGCCTCGACGTTCGAACAGAGATCGGGCCGCCATGCCTTCGCACAGACGCCGGTTCCTCACCGTTCCGACAGCCGCCCTCACGGCGCTCGCCGTGACCCAGGCCGTGACCTCCCTCCCGGCCGGCGCCGCGCCCACGACCGAGGTGTCGGCGACGCTGGCCGCGCGGACGACCTCCGCGCCCCACGCCGCCGACATATCCGGTTCCGGCCAGGCGGTCGTCTGGAGCCAGACGACCACGGCCGACACGGCGGCGCACGGCTGGCTCGCCGTCTCCGGCGGCACCCCCCAGGACCTCGGCCGGCTCGCGGACACCGCCGACACGGTGACCGTCCACGCGGTGTCCGTGCAGGACGGCGTGGTCGCGGTCGCCACCTCCACGAACGACGCTCTCCCCGACCACGTCACCCTGCGCCACCTGGGCTCCGGCGACGAGGACGTCCTCCCGGTCGCCTACGACAGCTCGGGAGCCGCGGGGAGCGAGCGCTACCGCGGGCAGGCCGGCGACGGCATCCTCGTCCAGCAGAGCTACCAGGACGACACCTCCGCCTACCTGGTGCGTCTGCTGCTGCGCACCCCCGGCGGCGCGGACCGCACCCTCCTCTCCGGCGACGAGCAGTACGAGGTCCTCGACTCGGACGCCGACGGCGCCCTGGTGCTGCGGCGGACCGCGCCCGGCTGGGGCTACGAGATCGTCTACGTCGACTTCGCCACCGGCGCGACGGTCACCGTGGCCGAACCCACGACCGAAGAGCTGCCGCAGGCCCTGGAGTTCACCCCCGCCCATGTCGGCGTCGTCGACGGCGCGACCCTGACCGAGTGGCGGCGGGCGGCGCCCGGCGACGGCCCGGCCACCGTCACCCTGCCGGTCGCCGACGCACGCTGGATCAGCGACGACACCCTCGCCTGGTACCAGCGCAACGACTCGGACGCCTCGAACGAACTGCTCGCGATGTCCAGGGACGGATCGACGGCGGCCAAGGACCTCGGCGGCACCTTCAGATACGTCGATGTCGGCGACGACGGCAGGATGCGGGCGTCGCTGTACCGGCCCGACGTGGACGCCGCGATCCAGACCCTCACCGACGGCCGGGTCTCCACCGCCGCGGGCGACGCCACCGCCATCCCCGCCGGACTCGCCCGGCTGGACGCCCTGGCCCTGTCCGACGGCGCGCTCTACACGGCCGACGACTCGTCCCGGGAGGACGGCGTCCTGCTCCGCTCGGACCTGACGGCCGGCCCGTCCGGGGCCTCGGCGAGCACACCGTCCCGGGTACTGGCGTACTCCGGCGGCCCGGTGCACCAGACGCTGGCCGCGGCCGGCGGACGGGTCCTGGTCGACCAGACGGACGCCTCCGGTGCGGGGCAGTTGCAGGTCTACGAGAACGGCGCTCAGGTCGGCACACCGCTGGACCACGACGGCTCGTCGGTGACCGTGGCGGACTTCGACGGCACGCACGCGCTGCTGTCGGACAGGACCACCATGGCCAACGGCACCCTGCGCCTCTACACCTTCGCGGACGGGCACAGCGAGCGGGTGCCGTCCGGCTCCGCCCTGTACGGCGGCGCCGTGTACTCCTCGGAGCGCAACGGCACCACGACCACCTGGTCGATCCACCGCACCGACCTGACGACCGGCACGGTCACCACCGCCGCCACCGTGAACTGCGTTCCCGGCGGCCTCCAGGTGCGCGGCTCCCGCATCCTCCTGACCACCTGCGGAGCCGCCGCCACCACCGGCCTGCTCCTCACCGCGGGCAGCTCGGCGACCACCACCGTGGACGCCTCCGTCCGCACCCCGATCCTCGGCACGGACGTCCTCTACACGTTCACCAAGGCGGCGGGCAGCGCCGACGTCACCCTGAACGCCCAGTCCCTGACCGGCACGGACACCACCGCCCACGCTCTCTTCACCCTCCCCGACCGGGCGAACACCGCCGCCGCCGAACGCTGGACGGTCGACCGCGACGCGCCCTGGGCGGCCTGGATGGACGACGCCGGCGTCACCCACGTGACCTGGGCGGGCGTTCCCACCACGGCCTCGGCCACCGCCCCGGCCGGCTTCAGCCCCAACGGCGACGGCTCGGCCGACACCTGGGCCCCCACCTGGGCGTACGACCGTCCGGTGAGCTGGACGCTCACCCTCAAGTCCGGCAGCACGCAGGTGCGTTCGCTGACCGGTACGGCCGCCGACGGCAAGGTCGCCCCGGTGTGGAACGGGAAGACCGAGACCGGCGGCACCGCCGCCGAGGGCGCCTACACCTGGACGCTGACCGTGCAGGACACCGTCACCGGACGGTCGGCGGCCGACCTCACCGGCAAGGTGACCCTGCGCCGGACGGCCCCCGCCGCCACCGTCACCGCACCGGCCGTCGCGAGCAGCGCGGCGACCAGCGCGGCCGTACCGGTCACCTGGTCGGCGAAGACGGCCGGCGTGACGTCGTACGACGTCGGCTGGCGCGTCGCCACCCGGGACAGCGCGGGCACCTGGAAGCTCGGCCCCCTGCACACCTGGCGCACGGCCACCACGGCCGGCTCCGCGGTCTTCGGCAAGGCGGGCAGCCCCGTGCAGCCGGGTGCCGGTCTCACCTACCGCTTCTACGTCCGCGCCCACGACGACGCCGGCCAGACCGGCGCCTGGAGCAAGGCGGCGACCACCGGCATCCCGGTCGACGACCGCGCGTCGGCACTGCACTACACGGGCACCTGGAAGTCGGTGTCGGCGTCCTCCGCCTGGGCGGGCACCGAACGTGCCTCCGCCACCAAGGGCGCCTACGTGTCCTTCACCGCCGACGGCACCCAGTTGCGCGTCGTCGCGACCCGCAGGTCCAACGGCGGCCGCTTCGCGGTCGTGGTGGACGGGAAGACGGTCGGCACGGTCGACACCTACGCCGCCAGGACCGCCTACCGCCAGGTGGTCTTCACCCGCACCCTCGGCACCACGATCACCACCCACAAGGTCCAGCTCCGCGTCCTGTCCGGCAGCACGTCCGGAAGGTCCACCGTGACCCTGGACGCGGTGCTGGTCACCCGCTGACCCGGCCTCGGGCCAGTCCGCGGGCGTACGTTCACGACGCCCGCGGACTGTCCGGCAGCGCGGTCCTGGCGGTCAGTCCGCGGGACTGCCAGGCGTTGTCGCGGAGCTTGAACAGGGCCCAGTAGCGGGTGGGACACAGCAGCACGATGTTCATGAACACCGCCGCGGGCGTGCCGACGAGCCATGACCGCCAGCGCCCCCGAGGTGGTCTCCAGCGCGCCGAGCATGGAGCGTGAGGAGGGCATCAGATTCCCTTTCGCGCATGTCCAAGATCTCAGCACACCGACCACAAGCGGAAGCGGAGTTCCCATATCTCCGCCCCGAGATGGCGCGTACCCATGCTCGCGCGCCGCTGCGCACGCCCCGTGCGCCGCCGCCCGCCGGTTCCCGTCAGCCGTCCACCCGTTCGATCCACTCGCTGCCGCCCAGCGGGTAGTCGTAGCCCGGGCGGCCGACGTCGGCGCTGGTGCGGAACGCGGTGCCCGCGTTGTCGACGTGGACGGTGCCCCGGCGGCTCCCGCTGGACCAGTCCAGGGTGAGGTCCCAGCGGACGTCGTGGGCCTTGGTGCGGGCGAAGACGTAGAAGACCTCCGGGTCGGACTCGCTGACCTTGTACGGGAAGTCGCGCTGGCCGTTCTTGGCGGTGACCGTGGGGCTGCCGTTGTCGAGGTCGATGTCGAACGACTTGGTCCCGACGCCGCCACCGCAGCCGACGCCCATCGAGTAGTCGTTCCAGGCGAGCGGCGCGCCCTTGCTGAGCACGCGCACGTGCAGCGCCTCCAGGACGACGGTCTCCGCGCCGGTGCCCTGGACGGTGAGGGCGACCTCCTGTTCGCCCGAGGAGACCGCCCCGTACGCCGCGGCCCAGCGCGGGGCGTCCTGCTCGTTCGCCGGCGGGCCGACCTGGGCCGGTTCGCTGTCGACGAGGAAGTGCTGGCTGCACGGGTCGTCGTAGACGTAGGGACGCGTGTTGACGGTGAGCGGGACGGCGGCGCCGGAGGTGGTGCCGTCGGCGTCCTGGGCGCCGCCGTCCGAACCGCCGGATCCGGCGGGGGTGGTGGCGGCCGACGCGGACGGCCGGTGTCCCGTCCCGGTCGGGGACGGAGCGGCGGACGGCTTCCCGGTGTCCGCCGTGCCGGTTGCCGTACCGGTGGTCGTGCCGGTCATCGTGGCGGAGTCCCCGGCCGCCCGCGCCTCGCCCGCGCCGCCGTTCCCGCCGCCGAGCGGCAGACGCGCGGCGAGCACGACGGCCCCCAGCACGGCGGCCACCGCGACGGAGGCGATCAGTACGGTACGGCGCCGACGCGGCGCCACCGGCCCGCGCGACAGGTCGACGACGACCGGATCACCGCCCTCGCCCTCGCGCTCGCCTTCACTTTTGCTCTCGTTCCCGCGCTCGCCAGGCCCGTGCGGCGCCTGCGACGTCTGCGACGTCCGCGGTCCGGGATCCGCCGTGGGGGCGGTGTCAGGCGCCGTGGCCTGCTCCCCCCGGCTCCCTCGTGCCGCGTCCGCCAGGATCCAGCGCCGGTGCAGCGCCACCAGCTCCTCCGGCGTCGCCCGGCAGACCCGTGCGAGGCGCTCCACCGGGGCGTACTCGACGGGCACCGCGGTGCCGTTGCAGTAGCGGTGCAGCGTCGACGTGCTCATGTGCAGCCGCTTGGCCAGCGCCCCGTAGCTCAGTCCCGAGCGGTCCTTGAGCTCCCGCAGCAGCAGCGCGAACGCCTCCGTCGCGTCGGCCCCTGTCGCCCCTGGCACCCGTTCTCCCATCCCCTCGCATTCCAGTCCCGCGTTCCAGGGCCACCACGTTCTCCCTGGTCAGAGCGCATTTTCGCGTTCCGGCGTCCCCAACTGCCCGCCATGCCTGGCGGTTGGGACAGATCGCCTCGCAGGCTTCGGTCATCCAATCACCACCGCCACCCGAACACCGAAGGGGCACGGCCACATGTCCGACCTCCGCACCTCCCGCACCTCCCGCACCACCCGCACCCGTCTCGTCGGTGCCGCCACGGCCGTCGTGCTCGCCGCCTTGTCCCTGACCGCGTGCAACGACGGCACGGGCGTCCACGCCGAGGACGTCGCGGCGGCCGGCACCCCGGCCACCACCCCGGCCGCGCACTCCCCTTCCCAGGCGAAGTCCCCCGCGACGTCCCCCGCGAAGTCCGCCGCCCCGGCGGCCGCGGCCACCACCGGCACGCCGAACTCCGCCGCGGGCACCTCCGCCACCACGTCCAAGGCGCCCGCCCCGGCCGGCAAGCCGGTCACCTGCGAGGGCTCCAACACCAGGACGGTCGCGGCCCCGCTGAACCGCCCCGTGAACCACATGCTCCTCACGGTGACCAACACCGGCAGCAGGACCTGCTACCTCTACTACTACCCGGCCGTCCGCTTCGGCGAGGCGCAGGCCGTGCCCCCGGTCATCGAGGACTCGCAGCCGCAGGCGGTCGTCACGCTCGCGCCGGGCGAGTCCGGGTACGCCTCGGTGAACCTGTCCGCCACCGACGGCAGCGGCACGAACGGCCGCACCGTGAAGTCCCTGACCGTCTACTTCGAGGGCCGCTCCGACAACGGGAGCGTCGGCACGGGCGCACACCCCTCGCTGCCCGCGAAGGGCGTCTACGTCGACGACTCGCTCAAGGTCACGTACTGGCAGCAGTCGATGGACGACGCCCTCAACTGGTGACGTCTGGCCCGCCGTTCGCCGAACCCGCCCCGATCACCGGGTCCAGTACTGGGCGAGAGCCCCTTCCCGGTACGGGGCGGGGCTGACGCTGAGGTCGCCGGCGAAGGGGCGGTCCAGGACGAAGACCAGGAGCAGGCTGAAGCCGACGAGCCCGGCGACCGAGGCGACGAACAGGATCTGGACCCGCAGTTTGCGCATGCCGTAGAGGAACGTGAGCGGGACCAGGACGACGGCGCCGCCGATGGCCAGGACCTGCAGCAGCACGGGGAGTTCCTGGCGCGCCATGGTGATGCGGGCGCGCCGCTGCGAGGCCACGTCGTCGAGGTGGCTGACGCTCTGCTCGTAGAAGACCTGCTCCTGCTCGGTCTTCGGGTCGTACGTCTGCAACGCCTGGAAGGCGGCCCGGAGATGGGTCTCCGTGGCCCCGTAGCTGGGGTGCCCGGCGCGCATCCGGGGCCACTGGTCCTCGACGACCGCGTGCACGTACCCGCTCATCGCGGAGTCGAGGCGGGCCCGCACCGCCGCCGGGAACGCGGCGGCGTCGCGGGTGATGAGGGCCGCGTCGGTGGCCTCGGAGGCGACGATGGTCTGGGTGTCCTCCAGCTGCGTCCACAGGGTGACGATCACGAACGCGAGGATGATCCCGTAGATGGCACCGAACATCCCCAGCGTCACACCGACCATGTCGTTGTGCTCTCCGCCGGCCAGCGACGGGTACCTGCGCCGCAGCAGCACACTGCCGGCGACAGCCAGGAGGACGGTCCCGCCGACGATGACGACGGCCAGCGTGAAGGTGCTGAAATGGTTGAGCAGCCACAGCGACATGTCCGCGGAGTCTAGGCCGGACAGAGCAACCCAAATCCCCGGCTTCCCAGGCAACTGCGGCCGTATCGGGAGAGGTTCACCCCACCGGGTGACGCCTGGGTGACGCCTACCAGTCGATGGCGGTGGCCAGGAAGGGCTCGTCCTCGGGTGCCTCCTTGCGGGCCCGCAGGACCCGCTCCGCGGGTGCGCCGGCCGGCACGCGCAGCGGGGGGTCGGGGTGTTCGACGGTGTCGGCCACCGTGGCGGCCACCTCCTCCGGGGTGACGACGTCACCGCGGAGCGCGGGCAGCGCCTGGTAGAGCGGGGCATAGGGGTCGCCGTCCGGTACGAACACCCTGGCGCGTTCGGCGCCGCCGGAGGAGACCGCGCCGGGCTGGACGACGCTCACCCTGACACCGAAGTGCCCCGTCTCGATGGCGAGCGTCTCGGCGAGGGCCTCCAGTGCCCATTTGCTGGCGCCGTAGGGCCCGATCATGGGCAGTACCAGACGCCCCTGGATGCTCGACACGAAGAGGAGCCGGCCCTCCCCCCGCTCGCGCATGGCGGGCAGCACGGCCTGTGCCACCCGCAGCGCTCCCAGGGTGTTGAGCCGGAAGAGCCGCTCGACCTCCGAGAGGGGGACGCTCTCCAGGGGCGCTCGGACGGTGTCCCCGGCATTGCTGACCAGGACGTCGATGTCGCCGGCGGCCCGGACGGCCCGGTCGACGCTCTCCTGGTCGGTGACGTCGAGGCGCAGGCGCTGGTCGACGGGGAGGCCGGCCAGCGTCTCGGGCCGGCGCGCGGTGGCGATCACCCGGTGGCCCCGGTCCGCCAGTTCCGCGGCGATGGCGCGGCCGATACCCCTGGACGCGCCGGTGATGAGTACGGACGACATGCTGGACCTCGGCTTTCGTGGGTGCCGGCCGGCTCAGGCGGCCGCTCTGTCGCCGACGAGGTTGCCCCGCATGAGCCAGGTCGGGCCTTCGGCGTAGGCGCCGGCCTCGGCGAAGAACGCGGCGAAGTACGGGCCGGTGGCGTGCGCGTTGAACGCGTCGAGGTCCGCGTAGACCTCGTTCAGGTAGAAGACGTCCGGGTTCCCCTCGTCCGCGATGACCTCGAAGCGGTGGGAGCCGGGCTCGTTGGCGAGCGAGTCGCGAGCGGTCCTGCGGGCCGCCCGGACGAAGTCGTCGCGGCGGTCCGGCCGGACGGTGAAGGAAACGAGGAACTGGTACATGCGGCACTCTCCTCAGGATCGGCGAAGCCGGAGGTCGGTTCAGTGACCGAACCACCCCTGGCGAACACCGTAGCATCGCCAGTTCAGTGAGTGAACCGCCACTGGTAAGGTCGAGGGCATGACCCTCCCCAACACCTATGCGGACGGGAACTGCCCCCTCGCGCGCACGCTGGAGGTCGTGGGCGAGCGATGGACGCTGCTGATCATCCGCGACGCCTTCTACGGAGTCCGCAGGTTCGGCGACTTCGCCACCCAGCTCGGGATCCCGCGAGCCGTCCTGACCAGCAGGCTGAAGTCACTGGTGCAGGAGGGCGTGCTCAGCCGCGAGAGCGACGGGGCCGCCGGTGTCGAGTACCGGCTCACGGACAAGGGCGTCGCGCTGTGGCCGGTCGTGCACGCCCTGATGAACTGGGGCGAGGCCTTCTACTCCCCGAACGGGGTGAAGCGCCTCCTCCGGCACGACCTGGACGGCGGACTCCTCGACCCCGAGGGACGCTGCCGGGACTGCGGTGCGGCCGTCCCGGTCCCGGAGATCCGCGCCGAACCCGGCCCCGGATTCCGGCCGGGGGCCACGGACGGCGACCCCGTCTCCGACGCGATCAACACACCACGACGCCTCCTGGAGCCGATCACGACAGCCCCCGCGGCCCCCTGAAACGACCCGTCACGGGGCGTCACCGGAGGGCGGCGGACCGTGATGTGTGCCTATGGTGGGCAGGTGACGGGCGTCTCCCCGTGGTCGCAGGTGCGCCGCAGGCTCCGGGTGCAGGGGCCGACGGCGGCCCGGATCCTGGTGATCGCGGTGCTCTGCTGGCAGGCGGCGCTGTGGGCCGGCGCCGATCAGCCTCCCGTGTTCGCCGCCATCGTTCCCCTGCTCTGCCTGCGCGGCGACTCCGCCTCCTCCCTGACGGCACTGCTGCTGCGGATCCTCGGCGTGATGGCCGGCGTGGCCCTGGGCGTCACCGTGGTCAGCCTCTTCCGGCCGACCACGCTCGTGCTCGCCGTCGTGATGGGTCTCGCCCTGCTCTGCGGGACCGTCGTCAGTTCCGGGACCACGCTGAACGTGCAGGTCGCGGTGACCTCGCTGCTGGTCTTCGCCAATCCCTCGCCGGACGCGTACGGCGTCGCGCGGCTGTGGGAGAACGCGCTGGGGGGCGCCGTCACCGCCGTCCTCGGTCCGGTGCTGTGGCCGCGGGACCCCCGCCGGGAGACGGCGGCGCTGGCGCGGGAGTGCGCGGCCGGTCTGGCGGAGAGCCTCGTACGCAGCACACGAGCGATCGGGTCACCGGAGGCGGCGGCCGCGAACCGGGCGTCGGCGCATGCGGAGGCGGACCGGCTGCGCCGCTACGGGGCCGAGGCGCGGGAGGCGGAAGAAGCCATGCGGTTCAATCCGCTGCGGCGCCGCCACCGCGAGGAGGTGGCCGAACTGGGCGACCGGATCGGCCACGCCGTCCAGGCGGTGCCCCATCTCCTGGCCCTGGCCGCCGAGGTCGAGTTCTTCAGCGTGCGCGACGGGCCCACCCCGGCCCTCTCCCGGGCCCGGACCGGCCTCCTCCCGGTCGCCGAGGCCACCGGGCGCGCCCTGGAGGCGATCCTCGCGGGGCGGGACCCGCGCGAGGACACGGGCGTCGCGCGCGCCGGTCTGGCCCGGTACGCCAAGGGCGACACGGAGCCGATGGCCGTGGTGCTCCGCAGGCCGTTCATCAGGATCCTCGACCTCTGCGACGGCTCCGGGAACTGACGGGGATCCCGGTGCCGGGTCCGTCACGTTCACGGCACACCCGGGCTCGGCGTACGAGAACCGCAAGGTCGAGATCCGGGCCGACCCGTACGGCTCCGACAAGCCCAACACCCTGGTGAAGTCGGGCACGGTGAACTCCGCCGGCAACCTCTCCGCCACTCTCACCCTCACCCCGGCCCGGAAGACCAGGCTGACGGCGAAACGACGGCGTCTGGCAGACCACCGACAAGGAGTACTTCACCTTCACCAGGTGAGGGTTGCCGGCGCGTATGCGGTTTTCGATACGCCGACGACAGGTACCGGCTCGTAGCCTCGAAGGCATGCGTGTGCTGATTGTCGAGGACGAGCCCTACCTGGCCGAAGCCATCCGCGACGGCCTGCGGCTGGAGGCGATCGCGGCCGACATCGCGGGCGACGGCGACACCGCTCTGGAGCTGCTGGACGTCAACGGCTACGACATCGCCGTCCTCGACCGCGACATCCCCGGACCCTCCGGTGACGAGATCGCCAGACGGATCGTCGCCTCCGGCAGCGGTATGCCGATCCTGATGCTCACCGCGGCGGACCGTCTCGACGACAAGGCGTCCGGGTTCGAACTCGGCGCCGACGACTACCTCACGAAACCCTTCGAGCTCCAGGAGCTGGCGCTCAGGCTCCGGGCGCTCGACCGCAGACGCGCCCACAGCAGACCCCCGGTACGGGAGATCGCGGGTGTGCGTCTCGACCCGTTCCGCAGGGAGGTCTTCCGGGACGGCCGCCATGTCGCGCTGACCAGGAAGCAGTTCGCCGTGCTGGAGGTCCTCATGGCCGCCGAAGGCGGTGTCGTCAGCGCCGAGGACCTTCTGGAACGCGCGTGGGACGCGAACGCCGACCCGTTCACCAACGCCGTACGCATCACGGTCTCGGCCCTGCGCAAGCGGCTCGGCGAACCCTGGATCATCGCCACGGTGCCCGGCACCGGGTACCGCATCGACACCCGGCCGACGGCCGGACCCGAGGGGGGCGGGAGTCCGTTCACCCGGACGGTGTGATTCCGGTCGTGCCCGCGGGGGTGCCGGGCGAGGGTGGCACTGGCCGCGTCCGCCGAGGGCGACTACCGCTGGGTGGCGCAAGTGGTCGGGCATGTCCTGTTCGCCGACCCGGCCCACGCGGAGGCCCGCACGGTCCAGGCCGACGCCCTCGAACAGCTCGGCTACGGCAGCGAGAACGGCACCTGGCGCAACTTCTACCTCATGGGCGCCTACGAACTGCGCAACGGATCCGTCGGCACCCCCACCCTCACCGCCTCACCCGACGTACTGGCCGCCCTCACCCTGGATCTGACGAAGACCGGCGCGCTCTCCTGCTCGGCACGCTCGGACCGGCCGACCTGGCGGCCCGCGACACCGTCGGGATCACCGGCGATCCCGGCCGGCTGACCGAACTCGTCGGCCGTCTCGGCATGCCCGACCCGGACTTCGCCATCGTCACCCCGTGAGCCGGCCGGAGCCGGTTCAGGTGGTCATGGCCTGGTACACGAGGTTCCGCAACTGGCGGCGGATCGGCGTGCGGTGGCTGCCCCAGGTGACGACCTGGGTGCAGAACACGGCGGTGACGCCGTCGACCGGGTCCACGAAGAAGTGCGAGTTCGCCGCACCGGACCAGCCGAACTCCCCCTTGTTGCCGTACGACCCCGCGGCCACGGGATCCGTGACGACGTAGAACCCCAGCCCGAAGCCGCAGCCGCGGTGTTCGTCGTCGGGGTATTTCGCGAACGCGTTCAGATCGGCGCCGCCGGGCAGGTGGTTGGCCGTCATGAACGCGAGCGTGCGGGGGCCGAGCAGCCGTTCGCCGTCCAGTTCGCCGCCGCGTACGAGCATGGCGGCGAACCGGTGGTAGTCCGCCAGGGTCGACACCAGTCCGGGCACACCGCTGCCGGACGGGAACTCCGCGGGCCGGCGGAACGTGGGCCGCAGTTCCTCGTTCACGACGAGCCGGCCCGAAGCGGGGTCCGGGCTGTAGATCTCCGCCAGGTCCGGCACCCGCTCGGGCGCCAGCGAGAACGTCGTGTCGGTCATCTTGAGCGGGGCGAGCAGGTTCGTCCCGATGAACCGGTCGAGGGTCTCGCCGGTGACGACCTCGATGATCCGGCCCAGTATGTCGACGCCGAGGGAGTAGTTCCACGCGGTGCCGGGTTCGAACAGCAGGGGCAGCCCGCCCACGTCGGCGCACATCTGCGGGAGTGTGGAGCCCGGCAGCGGGAGCACGTCCTGGCCCGCCTGCCGGTACAGCGCGTCCACCGGGTCCATGTGGGACAGCCCGAGGGTCAGCCCCGCGGTGTGCGTGAGCAGGTGGCCCACGGTCACCGGGTGGACGGCCGGGCGGACCCGCACGCTCCCTGGGGATCCGCCGTCGTACACCGTCATGTCCGCGAACTCGGGAAGGTACGCGCCGACCGGGTCGTCGAGTCCGAGCAGGCCCCGTTCCACCAGCATCATGACGGCGACGGACGTCACCGGCTTCGTCATGGAGTAGAGCCGCCAGAGGGTTCCGGGTTCGACCGGGAGCCCGAGTTCGAGGTCCCGGAGTCCGCCGCCCGCCGCGTACACGGGCTCTCCGTGCCGGGCCACGAGCGCCGACCAGCCCGGTACGACCCCGAGTTCGGTCTGCCGGTCGAAGAACTCGCCGATCCGGCCCAGCCGTTCCGCGCTGAAACCGGACCGTTCCGGGGGCCCGGTCACGCCGAGCTGGTCGGTGAACTGCTGCATGTGTGCCTCCGCATGCCGAGGTCGGGGGGACGGTAGGGGTCAGCGGGCGGAAGGGGCTTGGGCCCCTTCGATCCCGGCCGCCGCCAACAGCCGTCGGGTGTAGGGATGTTGTGCGTCGGCGTAGACCTCCTCGGTCGTGCCCTTCTCCACGACGTCACCGCGGTACAGGACGACGATCCGCCGGGCGAGATGCCGGACCACGGCGAGGTCGTGGGAGATGAACAGGTAGCTGACGCCCGTCTCCCGCTGGAGCGTGGTGAAGAGGTTCAGGACCTGCGCCTGGACCGACAGGTCGAGCGCGCTGACCGGTTCGTCGCACACGATGAGCCGCGGCTTCATCACCAGGGCGCGGGCGATCGCGATCCGCTGCCGCTGGCCTCCGGAGAACTGGCGCGGGTACCGGTCGGCCGCCTCGCCCGGCAGCCCCACCAGCGCCAGCGCCTCCCGGACCCGTTCCAGGACCGCGGACCGTTCGCCGCGCGAGTGCACCAGCAGGGGTTCGGCCAGCGTCTGGCCCACGGTCAGGGCCGGGTTGAGGGAGCCGTTGGGGTCCTGGAAGACGGCCTGGACGCTCTTGCTCAGTTCCCTGCGCCGGGCCCCGGCGGCACGGGTGATGTCGTGGCCGTCGAAGAGGATCGTGCCCCGGGTTGCGGGGGTCAGACCGAGCACGGCACGGCCCAGGGTGGACTTGCCGGAGCCGGACTCCCCGACCAGGGCGACTGTCTCGCCCGGCCGGATGTCCAGGGACACGTCCCGGATGGCCGCGGTGCCCCTGCCGCGGCGGTGGTACGACACGGACAGGTCGCGGATGTCGAGCAGCGGCCGTTCGGTCGCGCCGACGGTGTCGGTCGCGCCGGTCGCGCCGGTCGCGTCGGTCGTCGTCACGAGGACACCTCCAGCTCTTCGCCGGCCAGGACGCAGCGGGCGACGACGTCGTCATCGGGCTGTGTGAGGTCGATCGGCGCCTGCGTGCACCGGTCGACGCGGTCGGGACAGCGGTCGGCGAAGTGGCAGCCGACGGGCCACTGCCCCGGGGGCGGCACGGTGCCGGGGATGGTGGGGATGGGCTCGCCCACCGCCGCCAGCCTCGGGTTCGCGGCGAGCAGCCTGCGGGTGTACGGGTGGACCGGCCTGCTCATGACGCGCTCCGTCGGACCGGCCTCCACCACCTGGCCCGCGTACATGACCAGGGCGGTGTCGCAGGCCTCCGCGATGACGTCCCAGTCGTGGCTGATCATCAGCAGGGCCATGCCGGTGTCCCGCTGGATCGTGCGCAGCAGCTGGACGATCTCGCGCTGGACGGTGACGTCGAGCGCGGTGGTCGGTTCGTCGGCGACGAGGATGCGCGGGCGCCCGGCCAGTGCGACGGCGATGCAGACGCGCTGCGCCATGCCGCCCGAGATCTGCGAGGGGCGCAGCTTCAGGACCCGGTCCGGATCGGGGATCTGTACCTGGACGAGCAGCTCACGGGCCCGGAGCGTGGCCTCCTTGCGGGAGAGCTTCTCGTGGGCGCGCACCGCCTCGCGCAGCAGGTGGCCGATCGTGAACAGGGGGTCGAGGCCGACCATGGGCTCCTGCGAGACGAAGGCGATGGTGCCGCCGCGCAGGGCCCGCCACCGGGCCGCGTCGAACGAGCCGACGTCGGTGCCGTCGATCTCGATCGTGCCCGAGGAGACACGGGCGCCGTTCGGCAGCAGGCCGAGCAGTGCCAGCCCGGTCATGGACTTGCCGCAGCCGGATTCGCCGACCAGTCCCACGGTGCGGCCCTGTCCCACGGTCAGACTCACGTCGCGGATCAGATCGACCGCACCGGCGGCGGTGTCCGCGGCGACGGTCACCCTGGTGAGCCGTACGACCGGATCCCGGTCCGCCGGCAGCACGGCGTCGTCCGACTGCGGTACCGCCGCGGCGGCGACCGCCGGGCCGGACCGCTCGGGGCGCCGGGCCGGCGCCCCGGACGGGACGCCGGACCAGCGCTCGGCGAGCATGTCCCGCAGGCCGTCGCCGAGGACGATCAGCGACGCGGCCGTGACGGCGATCAGACCGCCGGTCGGGATGGCGAGCCAGACGCTCTCGTTCAGGGTCTGCGAGGCGTCGGCCATCATGCCGCCCCAGGACGGAGCGGGCGGCTTCACGCCGAGGCCGATGGCGTTGATGCCGGACGCGATGAGCAGGGTGCCCACGCACGCCAGCGCGGCGTTCACCAGGATCAGGCCGGTGATCCGCGGCAGCACGTGCCGGCGGGCCACCCGCCAGGTGCCGAGCCCGGACACCCGCGCCGCGGCGACATAGGTCTCCCGGCCGACCGTCAGCGACGCCGACCGGACGACCCGCATCATGCCGGGCACCGACAGCAGACCGACCACGACCATGGCCGCGGTCATGCTCTGCGAGAAGAGGGCCAGCGCGATCAGCAGCAGGATGATGCCGGGGATCGACATCACCACGTCGGCCGTCCGCATCAGCACCGCGTCGAGGCGCCCCCGGCGCAGGCCGACGACCAGGCCGAGGGGAACCGCGATCACCAGAGTGATCCCCACGGCGATCCCGATCTCCCGGAACGTGTCCGCGCCGCCGTACATCAGACGCGACAGCACGTCGCGGCCGAGCCGGTCGGTGCCGAGCAGGTGCCGCGTGCTCGGCCCGCTCAGCGCCGCGGCGAAGTCCGCCTGCTGCGCGGGATACGGCGCGAGCCACCGGGCGCCGAACGACCCGACCAGCTCCAGCACCAGGATCACGGCCGGAACCGCGATGCGCGGCCGGCGCAGGACCCGGCGCAGAAGCGGCACGTGCTCGGATTTCGTCATGGATGTCTCCTGCGCGCTCATGCGGCGACCGCCTGGGGGTTGAGCCAGCCGACGGCGAGGTCGACCAGGAGGTTCAGTGCGATCACGATGAGGGTGAAGTACACCGCCACTCCCTGGATGACCGGGATGTCACCGCTCGACGCGGCGGTGACCGCCGCGCTGCCCAGACCGGGCAGGCCGAAGAGTTCCTCGACGACCACGGCCGCGCCGAGCAGTCCGATGAGGTTGTTGCCCGCCACGGTCAGGACCGTGACGGAGACGTGCCGCAGCGCGTGCTTGAACAGGATCGACCGCTCGCTGACGCCGTTGGCCCGCAGGTTCCGCACGAAGTCCCGGTTCAGGACGTCGGCGAACTGCTCGCGCGTCTGCTTGGCGATCACGGTGACCAGTGCGAAGGCCAGGGCGGTCACCGGCAGCACCAGCGAGCGCAGCCAGCCGCCGGCGGACGTCCCGAAGAACACGTATCCGTTCGCCGGCAGCAGGTCGAACCGGGTGTTGAAGACCCAGATGCCCAGCAGACCCACCCAGAAGGCGGGGATGGTCATGCCCGCGATGGACGCGACGTCCGCGGTGACCCGCGTGACGCGCCCACCGCGAGCGCCGGCCATGCCCAGCACCACTCCGACGACGAGTGCCAGCAGGGTGGTCGCGATCACCAGGGAAAGCGTCACCCCCAGCCGGGTGTTGAGCGAGCCCGAGACCGATTCGCTGCTGCTGATCGACTGTCCGAGGTCGCCGTGCACCGCGTCCTTCAGCCACTCCCAGTAGCGCACCCAGACCGGCTGGTCGAGGTGGAGGCGGTGCCGCAGCGCGGCGACCGCCTCGGGCGAGGCGTTCAGCCCTCCGATGGACCGGGCGGCGTCGCCCGGAATGAACAGCTGGAGGAAGAAGGTGAGCGCGGAGACGAACAGCAACAAGGGCACGGCCTGCACGATCCGCATTCCGCTGGTTCGCCACATGACGTGGTGCCTTTCTCGGTGGGGGGTTACTTGGCGGCGTAGAAGTTCGCCAGGTCCGGCGTGAGGTTCGTCGACGAGAGGTCGACGCCCTCCAGACCGGGCCGCACGTAGGTGATCTTCTCCAGGGAGGCCATCGGGATGACCCAGTTCAGGTCGGACAGGCGCTGCTCGAACTTCTGCCAGCCCTGCTCCTGGGCCTGGTCGGTCGAGGCGGAGGCCGCCTGGCTGTAGAGCGTGTCGAGCTGCTTGTCACTGACCTTGAACGGGTTGCCCCAGCTGTAGAGGAGGTCGTTGCCCTGGGCGTACGGCGGGGTGAGTCCGACGCCGTAGTCGAACATCATCGCCGGGTACTTCGTGTACGTGGAGTAGAGCTCGTTGGTGTTGGCCGGGACGGTGATCTTGACGTTGATCCCGATGTTCGCCATCTCCGCGGCGAAGGCCTCGGCCGCCTGGGACTCTCCCGTGCCCGTGAGGTTCACGATGAGGGTCATGGTGAAGCCGTCGGGGTAACCCGCCTCCGACAGCAGCTTCTTGGCCTTGGCGAGGTCGTAGGTGTACGTGCCCTCGCTGCCCTCGGTGTAGCCGCTCTTGCCCGACAGGACGGGGTAGTCCCAGCTCTGGGCGTACTTGCCGTACAGGGCCTTGGCGATCGAGGCGCGGTTGATGCCGTACATCATGGCCTGCCGTACGCGCGGGTCGCCCAGGGCCTTGGCCATGGCGCCCTTGCGGTCCATGATCATCAGTTCCATGACCGAGTAGGGGTTCGTCAGCACCTGGAGTCCGGCGGACTTGGCGGCCTGCGCGGTGGTGGAGTCGCCGAGCGCGTAGTCGACCTCGCCGGAGCGGAAGGCGCTGAGGGTGGTGTTCTCGTCCTTGAAGACCTTGATGACCACCTTCTTCCAGTGCACCCGCGACTTGTCGTAGTAGGTGGGGTTGGGGACGTAGGTGTAGGTCTGCCCGGAGACGGTCTGCGACTTGTCGATCACGTACGGTCCGGCGCCGTGCGTGGTGGTCCCGAGCTCGTCCGTCCTGGCGAGGCCGACGGGGCTGATGACCTCTCCCGTGGTCGGCTGGGAGAGATAGAACGGCATCAGCGGATCGGACTTCGTGAGGTGGAGGCGGAGCTTGAGCGGGGAGAGGACGTCGATCGTTCCCACGGGGGCCAGGTTGGCCGCCAGTGGACCGCCGGCCTTGGCGTAGTACTGGAGCGACTTCTTGACGCCCTCGGCGGTGAGCGCGGAGCCGTCGTTGAACTTCACGCCGGAACGCAGGGTGATGTCGAAGGTCCTGCTGCCGGATCCGACGTAGCCCCACTTGGTCGCGAGGGCCGGGCCGTACGTCCCGTCGGCGCTCTTCCGGAGCAAAGTGTCGTACGCCAGTTCGAAAAAGTACTGCTGGGGGTCGGCCGATCCGCCCAGGGCAGGGTTGAGGCTGTTGGGCGCGATGGCCGAGGCGACCGTCAGGACGTCCGGGTTCTGGGCCTTCGCGGTGCTGGACGTGGTGCCGCCTCCGCCGCCGCACGCGGCGGTCAGGAGCACCAGCCCGGCGGTACCGGCCGTGGCTGTGAGGGTAAGGCGCGAGCGTGTCAACTGAACCTCCGGCGTCGAGGGAGCGAATCGCGGTGTGAGTCCGCGCGATGTCGGGGGGGCGGCAGGGCGGTCCCCCACGTGGGTGGGGGTTCGGAGAGCCGTGGGGATGTCCCGGCTTCGGGTGGGCGCCGGAGTGGGGCCGGTGCGTGAGCGACGTCCTCGGTGCTGCGGGGACGCCCCTGGAATCGAGTTGGTTCATTGTTCGGCCGGTCTTCCGATTCCAGAACGGCAGGAGTCCGCTGAGCGGACCGCGGGGCGAAAGAGACGCATGCGAAAGCCCCAGGCCGGCGGCCTGGGGCTGACACGGTCGGTCTCGGCCCGTACGCGGGGTCCGGGGCCGGGTGGTTCGCGCGGGGCTCAGCCCTTCACGGCCGAGCTGGCCACGCCCTGGACGAACCAGCGCTGGAAGAAGGCGAAGACGATCAGGACGGGCAGCACGAGCAGGACGCCGAAGGCGAGGATCTCGCCCCAGTCCACGGGCTGCTGCCCCTGGAAGACGCTCATCTCCAGCGGGAGGGGGCGGACGGAGGGGTCGGAGACCATCAGCACCGGCCAGAGGAAGGAGCCCCACTGGGTGAGGAAGGTGAGGATCGCGACCGAGGCGAACGCCGGCTTCGACATCGGGACGACGATCGCGAAGAAGGTGCGCCAGGGGCCCGCGCCGTCCAGCCGGGCGGCCTCCTCGATGCTCGGCGGGATCGAGCGGAAGAAGGTGTGGAACTGGTAGACCGAGAAGGCGTTGGCGATGAAGGGGATCGCCTGGATGTAGATCGTGTTGCGCTGGTCGTTGAACATGTAGAAGAGCGGGACCGCGACCGATTCGAACGGGACCAGCATCAGGAGCAGGACCAGCGTGAAGACGGCTTCCCGGCCGCGCCACCTCAGCCGTGACATGCCGTACGCGGCCATCGAGTTCACGAACAGGCCGCCGGTCACGACGACGAACGCGACGAGCAGCGAGACGCCCATGAAGCGCCAGAAGTAGCCGGTGCTGTCGGAGTTCAGGGCGTCGAGGACATGGGCGTAGTTGGCGAAGGTCAGATGGGTGGGGAGGAAGCCGGACAGGCCGTTCAGCACCTGGTCGGAGGGCTTGAGGCTGCCCAGCAGGAGGTAGAGGACGGGGAGGACGAAGACGAACGCCAGGACGCTGAGGACGGCGTAGTCGGTGAAGCGGCGCAGGGGGGCGCGGGTCGTGGCCATGGTCGGGGTCAGTCCTCGTTGTCGGGCCGGACGACGCGGCGCTGGACGATGGTCAGGGCGACGACGATCAGGAAGAAGACGACGGTGATCGCGGACGCCTGGCCGATGTTGTTCTGGTCGAAGGCGGTGGTGACGGCCTCGTACATGACCGTGCGGGTGGCGTCCTCGTTGAGGCCGCCGCCGTGGATCAGGACGTAGACCTGGTCGAAGACCCGGAAGGACAGCACCGAGGTCAGCATGGCGACGAAGACGAGGGTGCCGCGGATGCCGGGCAGGGTGACGTGCCGGAACTGCTGCCAGCGGGTGGCGCGGTCGAGTTCGGCGGCCTCGTAGAGCTCGCCGGGGATCTGCTGGAGGCCGGCCAGCAGGATGACCATCTGGAAGCCCACCCCCTGCCACACGGACAGCACGATGACCGAGGCCATCGCGGTGGCCGCGTCGCCGAGCCAGTCGAAGGCGCCCCAGTTGCCGAAACTCACCAGGTGCAGCGTGGAGTTGAGCAGGCCCTGGTCGCTGCGGGCGAGGATCAGCCGCCAGATGACGGCGACCAGGGTCATCGGGAAGACGACCGGCAGGAAGAAGAGGGACCGGAACACGCCGATCGCCTTCAGCTTCCGGTTGAGCAGGATCGCGAGCCCCAGCGCCAGGCCGGTCTGCAGCGGTACGACGACCACGGCGAACGTCAGGTTGTTGAGCAGGGCCCGCAGGAACGGGCCGGACAGGTCCGGGTCGGTGAACAGCCGCCGGTACTGCTCCAGGCCGAAGAACCTGGGCGCGAGCGGTGAGCCGAGGCGCACGTTGTAGAAGGAGAGGACGACGGCGTAGCCGAACGGGATGCCGACGAAGGCGACGAGCCCGGCGACGGCGGGCGTGGACATGAGCAGTCCGTGCAGCCAGTCGCGGTTCCTGGTCCTGGGCCGCCCGGTGCGCGCGGTCTTCACGGAGGTCACGGGCGGGCCTTCCTGCCTGCGCGAGGGCGCTGGGTGCGCGGGTTCCACGGTCTTCACGGGGGTGTCCTGTTCCGGTCCTGTTCCCGGCCGGGGCGGGTGCGCCGCCCGTGGGCTCGTACGCGCACCCGCCCGGCCGAAGTGTCCTACTGGATCTGGTAGCCGTCGTTGTCGGAGAAGTCCTGGTCGATGGCGCGGGCGGCCTTCTGCAGGGCGCTCTTCGGGTCGGCGCCGCCGTAGATCGAGTTCAGGGCCTCGCTGAACTTGGCGGTGACGGTCGGGTAGCCGGCGGTGACCGGGCGGGTCACCGCGACGCAGGACGTGGTGATGTCGCTGTCGCCGCACGGCTTGTCGAGCTGGTCGGCGAAGCGCTCCAGCGGGCCGCCCTTCTTGTACAGCGCGCTCGCGGCGAGCGCGGACTTGGTCGCGGGCGGGGCGCCGTTGGCCGTCGTCATCGCGGTGACGTTGGTGTCGTTCAGGAGGTAGTCGAGGAAGGCGCCGGCGGCCTTGCCGTTCTTGGAGTCGGCGCCGATGCCCCAGGCCCAGGAGCCCTGGCCGGTCTTGGTGCCGTTGCCGAAGTCGGGCAGCGGCAGCACCACGAGGTCGCTGCCGAGGGCCTTGCTGTACGTCGGGTACATCCAGTGGCCGACCCAGCTCAGCGCGACCCGGCCCTTGGCGAAGGCGTTGCCGTCGGTGTTGGGGTCGACGTCGCTCTTCCAGGACTGGAAGGTCTTCAGCGCCGAGACCACGGACGCGCTGTCCAGGGCGCCCTCGGCCTTGCCGTTCTTCAGCAGGGAGCCGCCGGCCGACCAGACGATCGGGGAGAAGCCGTAGGTGCCCCACTCGTTGGAGAGGCCGTTGTTCTCCTGGATGTCGAGGACCTTGCCGTCGGAGTCCTTGGCCTTGAGCGCCTTGAGCGCCTTGTTGAACTCCGAGACGGTCCAGGACTCGGAGGCGGTCTTCGGGTACTTCACCCCGGCCGCGGCCAGCAGCTTCTTGTTGGCGTAGATGCCGAGCCCGGAGTCGTACATGCCGAGCCCGTAGTGCTTGCCGCCGATCTCGCCCTGCGCCTTGCTGGCGTCGGTCGCGTTCGACATCGTCTTCGCGGAGACGTAGTCGTCGATGGCCGCGAGCTTCTTGTTGTAGACGAAGTTCGCCATGGTCGGGCCGTCGAACTCCATCACGTCCGGCAGCTGGGAGGCGTCGGTGGCGGTGATGGTCTTGGTGTAGTCGTCGCCGGGGATGAGCTTCAGCTCGACCTTGATCTTGCTCTGGGAGGAGTTGAAGGACTTCACCGCGTTCTGCAGGGCGGTGTCCTCGCTCTTCTGCCCCTGGTGGGCCCAGACGCTGATGGTGCCCTTGCCGCTGCCTGCCGAGGCGGCGGAGTCCCCGCCACTGCCGCCGCCGCAGGCGGCCAGGGCGGCGAGGGGCAGGGCGAGGGCCAGGCCGGTGGCGGCCGTGCGGCGGTACCTTCTGCCGGCCGGGCTGTTGGGGCTGGTCGAGCTCATGGTGTGGTGCCTCCGTGCGGGTGCGAGGGTGCGTGGGTGCGTGCGCTGGTGCTTCCGGCGTGGGGGAGCTCGGGGCCTGACGGTCCCCGAGGGCTTACTGGGTCCCGACGGCTCCGGGGCTCAGGACCTACTGGGGGCCGCGCGGGCGCGGCGGTGCGGTGGTCTCGCGCAGGACGAGCCGGATGGGCATCTGCACATGCCCGGCCCGCTCGCCGTCCGGCTCGTCGAGCTGCCGCAGCAGCAGCCGGGCGGCCTCGGCGCCCTGGCCGGCCACCGGCTGGGCGACGGTGGTCAGGCCGAGGACGTCGGACAGCTCGTGGTCGTCGAAGCCGACCACCGACACGTCGTCCGGCACCCGCAGCCGGTGCCGTCTGAGCGCGCGCAGCGCGCCCATCGCCATCTCGTCGGACTGCGCGAACACGGCCGTCGGCGGCCGGGACGCGGCCAGCAGCTCGGTCATGGCCCGCTCGCCGCCGTCGACGGTGTAGTCGCCGTCCGCCTCCAGGGCCGGGTCGTGCGCGATCCCGGCGTCGGACAGGACGTCGAGGTACGCCTGGCGGCGGGCGACCGGCGTGGTCCAGTGCTGCTCCCCGCTCGACCCGCTGATCATGCCGATCCGGCGGTGGCCGAGGTTCACCAGATGCCGTACGGCGTGCTCCGCGCCGGCCCGGTCGTCGATGCCGACCACGCTGAAGCCGGGCCGGGCGTCGCCGACCGTGCTGGCCAGCGGGACGCCGAGGGAGCGCAGCGCGGCCGACTCCTCCTCGTCGGGGATGAGCAGCGACAGCACGGCGTCGACCCGCTTGCGGACCGGCAGCTTGGTGAAGAAACGCTTGCGGGTCTCCGGCGAGCCCAGGTTGTACAGCAGGACGTCGTACCCGGCGGCGCTGAACACGTGCTCGGCGGCGTCCAGGACGGTGCCGAAGAACCAGCGGCCGACGTACGGGACGACGACCCCGATGGTGAAGGTGCGTCCGCTGGCCAGGCTGGACGCCGAGCGGGACGCCGTGTAGCCGAGCTGGGTGGCGACGGCCGTGATCTGCGCCCGCACCTCGTCGGAGACGCCCGGCTGGCCGCGCAGGGCACGGGACACGGTGGACGCCGAGACTCCGGCGGCGCGGGCGACATCGGTGATGCTGACGGTCACAGCACTTTTCTCCCGTCTGTTTCACATCGGTGTGATCTGGGGGTGACGTGACCGTAAGCCGGGGCTCGCTGTTGCGCAAGCGTTTGCGTTCAGTTTTACTTGGGCCAATTCTTCAGCGAGATCATTTGTGCCACTGCTCAGCGCATGCGTTTGAGCACTGCGAGCCGACAGGAAATGCGCATGCGATACGCCCCGCCCGGCCTCTGCGTGAACGACTTCGCCCTGCTCCGCGACGACGACGGCACCTACGCGGTGCTGCACTTGCAGGGCCCGTGGACGAGCGAGTTCGACCACCTGAGGATGGAGACCTCGTACGGCAGGGCCACCTCCACCGACCTGGTCGGCTGGCAGCCCGCGGGCACCGCCTTCGGCAACGGCCTGCCCGGCCGCTTCGACCAGCAGGCGGTGTGGACCATGCACCCCATCGCCCACGGCTCCGGGATGGCGATGTTCTACACGGGTGTGAGCGGCCTCACGGACGGCGGCTGGCCGCTCCAGTCCGTCGGCCTGGCCCACTCCGACCGCACCGACGGCACCGGGTGGCGCCGCCACGGCACCGGTCCCGTCGTCGAGGCGGACGCCCGCTGGTACCGCACCGGCGAACGCATGGGCTGGCGCGACCCGTTCGTGGTGCGCGACGACGAGTCGGACGGCTGGGTGATGGTCGTCTGCGCCGCCGACGCCTCGCTCCCCGTCGAGGTCAGCGGCTGCGTCGCCTGGGCCACCTCGGACGACCTGGAGCACTGGACGGTCCAGCCGCCGCTCGTCTCCCCCGGTGACGTCGACGAGTTGGAGTGCCCGGTCCTCGAACGCCTCGACGACGGCAGCTGGCTGCTGATCGGCTCGATCGGCTCGACGCGCGGCTTCGAGTCGTGGACGGCACCGCGGCTGCGCGGCCCCTGGACCCGCCGCGGCCCGCTGGGCCCGACCGGCTCGTACGCCCCGCGCGTCATCGCCGCCCCCGACGGTTCCCGCGTCGTCCTGCACACCACCCCGCGCCGGGTGGACCTGACCGACTCGGGCGACCGGTGCCGCGGCATGCTGGCCCAGCCCAAGTCCCTTGTCGTGCCCGAGGGTTCGGCGCCCCGCCTGGAGTGGTGGCCGGGCCTGGACGCCTGGCTCCTGCCGGAGACGGCGGACCCGACGCTGCACGCGGTCGGCGACATCGAGGTCTCCGGGCGGGTCGAGATCACCCTCCGCACCGGCGACGACGGCGGCCCCGCCCTCGTCGTCGGCTGCGACGGCAAGAACCTCTGGGTCACCGGCCCCGCCGGCGCACCCCTGGGCGAGACCGTCCTGACCGAGCCCGCGGCCACCCTGCGCGTGCTCACCGTCGGCGAGTACGTCGAGGTCTACGCCGACGGCGTCTTCGTCCTCACGACCCTGAGCTACTCGGGCCGCCCCGCCCCCTGGACCGCGGTGACGGAAGGACGCACCCGCGCCGTCCCCGTCCGCCCGGTCCGGCTGCCCGACCCGGTCCGCGACGACGCCTCCGCGATCTGGCCGGGCCCGGACTCGCCGCGCTGAGGGACGGGGCCGCAGCCGGCGGTCTCCCACAGGGGTGAGACGGTTCGTTCAGGGGTGAGACGGCTCGTCCGTCACCGGGCGGCCGTGAGCACGATCTTGCCCTGGATGTGCCCTCGGGCCGCGCGTTCGTGAGCCGCTCGCGCGTCCGCCAGCGGGAACGTGCCGTCGATCGCGACACGCACCGTGCCGGCGTCCAGCAGGCGTCCCACTTCGGCGAGTTGGGCGCCGTTCGAGCGGACCTGGGCGCCCGAGACGGTGACGCCCAGCCTCGCGGTCTCCGCGTCGTCGTACTCGCCGAAGAACACGGGGAACAGGGCGCCGCCGCGCCTGAGGGTGCGCAGCAGACGGCGGCTCTCACGGCCGCCGACGGCGTCGAGGACGAGGTCGACGTCGTGCACGAGCTCCTCGGGGCGGCTCCTGGTGTAGTCGATGAACTCGTCGGCGCCCAGCTCACGCAGGAACCGTTCGTGCGCGCCCGATGCCACCGCGACGACCCGTGCGCCCCTCCACTTCGCCAGCTGCAGGGCGAAGTGGCCCACACCGCCCGCGGCGCCGTTGACGAGCACCGTCGTACCGGCGCCGAGCGGCACCGGGCGGTGTCGCGCCGCCTGGAAAGGCGAGGGGTGATCGTGTCCCGGCTCGATCAGGAACTGCCAGGCCGTCAGCAGGGCCATGGGCGCCCCGGCCGCGTGGACGTGGTCAATGCCGGCCGGCTTGGGTGCGAGGTCGGACGCGGGCGCGGCCACGTACTCGGCGTACGCCTGGCCGTCGAAGCTCGGGAAGCGGAGAAGACCGAAGACCTCGTCACCGGCGGAGAAGCCCGCCACGTCCGCGGCGACGGCCTCGACGACGCCCGACACATCCGTCCCCGGGATCACGGGCAGGTCGAACTCGGGCCTGGTCTCCGGAGGTATGTTGCTCAGCCCGTCGCGCAGGTACCAGTCGGGAGGGTTGACGCCGACCGCGTGGACGCGGACGAGCACCTCGCCCGGTCCGAGATCGGGGATCGGCACCTCGTCGTAGCGCAGCACCTCAGGTCCGCCGTGCTTGTGCAGCCGGATGGCCCTCATCGTCCGTGTCGGCATCGTTTTCTCCCGTCCCTGCCAGGGGATACGCTGATCGGATCAGTGGTCCACATAAACGAACCACTGATCCGAATATATGGACCACTGATCCGGATCGTCAAATGGACCACCGGTCCGGATAGCCGAGAGGGACCGATGCGGGCCGACGCCAGGAAGAACCGCGACCATCTGCTCGCCGTCGCGGGCGCCGCCATCACCGAGCAGGGCGTCGACGCGTCGCTGCGCGACATCGCACGCAGGGCGGACGTGGGACTCGCGACGCTGCTCCGCCACTTCCCGACCCGCGAGGCACTGCTCGACGCCCTGCTGCGCACGAGCTTCGACGAGCTGACGGCGAGGGCGGCCGAACTCGAGGCGTCGGGCCCGCCCGAGGACGCTCTCGTGTCGTGGCTGCGCGACTGCGTGGCGGTGGCACGCGAGTACCGGGGCGTCACAGAGCTGATGGCAGCCGCCATCGAGGACCCGGAGTCCGCGCTCCACGCCTCCTGCGTCGCCATGCGCGCGGCCGGCGCCAGGCTCCTCACCCGGGCGCAGGCCGCCGGCGCGGCGCGCACCGACATCGACGGCGCCGACCTGTTCGCGCTGGTGGCGGCGCTCGCGTGGCTCGGCGACCAGTCCGCGTTCGCGCCCCGCGCCGAGCACCTCTTCGGCGTCGTCGCGAACGCGGTTCTGACGGGCTGACGCGCATGCGGCGGCCGGGCCCGGACGCGGACGCGCCCGAAGCGGTCGGGCTCCGGGCACGTCCCGGGGTTCAGGTCGTTCTGCAGGCGGAGGCCGGGGTCACCGGGCCTCGGTGGCCGTCACGCCGGCCGCGTTCACGTAGCTGGTGCGGTTGTCGAACTGGGCCCGGTAGCACTTCACCGCACCCTTGACCACGGCGCCCGAGGTGAAGAAGCCGTCGGCCTGCGCGGCCGGCTGGTCCACGACATAGGCCTGGCCGACCGGGATCCGGTCGCTCCAGTCGCCGATCCCGTCCGTGCCCGCCGTCAGGCCGGGGTGCACGTCGGGGTCGAGGATCAGGGGCGCGTCGGCGTCGGGGGCCTGGCGCACGAACAGCGAGTTCGACGGCTGCGCGACCTCGCCGCAGGCCGTCGTCGCGCCGGTCGGGTCGTCGGCCGGGCAGACCGTGCAGGACTGGATGTTCTTCTCGAAGTGCGGAGCGACGGTCACCACCGAGCCGACCTGGCCCACCCCGTGCCGGCCCGTGTCGGTGGGCGCCCCGAGCAGCTTCATGAAGCGGTTCCAGTCCCAGGCCGTGCCCGGGTCCCAGTGCTGCCTGGCGAGGTTCGAGTCAGCTCCGCCACGGCGGTTCCGGCGACGGCCGGCACCAGCCGCCGCACGGACTTCCGCCTCTGCAAGGTCATGCCGATCCGTTCTTCGTCGACATCGCCATGAAGTGAGGACAGAGAGAACAGAGGGAACGGGCACGCGTTTCCGCCCGATGACGCCCGGCCGTTGACAGGGTTGGCTAACAAGGTTAGCTTTTAGCTAACAACGTTAGCCAGCTGGAGGATGTCATGACCGAGTTCCTCGCCGTCGACGGCGGCACGATCGCTTACGAGGTGGCGGGGTCCGGCCCGCTGATCGTGCTCGCGCACGGGATGGGCGACAGCCGCGCCGCCTACCGTGCCGTGGTCCCGCAGCTGGTGGCGGCGGGCTACCGGGTCGCCGCGGTCGATCTGCGCGGCTGCGGCGAGTCCGGTGCCGACTGGCCGGCCTGGAGCCGCACCGCCATCGCCGGCGACCTGCTCGCCGTGGTCCGCCACCTGGGCGGCCCGGCCGTGCTCGTCGGCCACTCGATCTCCGGCGGCGCCGCCACCATCGCCGCGGCCCTGGAGCCCTCGCTGATCACCGCGGTCGTCGAGCTGGCGCCGTTCACCCGCAAGCAGTCGATCCGCCTCGGCGACCTGCGGGTCGGGCGCTACCGGCGGGGCATGCTGCGCCTGCTCGGCGCGGGCGCGTTCGGCAGCGTGCGGCTCTGGCGTTCGTACCTCGACGTCGCCTACCCCGGCGTGAGGCCCGCCGACTGGGCCGCGCGGCTCGGCCGCATCGACGCCCTGCTGCGCGAGCCGGGCCGGATGAAGGCCCTGCAGGGCATGGGGCGCAGCGCCCCGACCGACGCCGGCGAGCGGCTCGGCGACGTCCGCTGCCCGGTGCTGGTCGTGATGGGCACGCTCGACCCCGACTGGGCCGACCCGCATGCCGAGGGGTCGGCGGTCGTCGAGGCCCTGCCGTCCGGCCTCGGCCGCCTCGAGATGATCGAGGGGGCCGGGCACTACCCGCACGACCAGTTCCCCGACCAGGTGGTCTCGCTCGTGCTCGGCTTCCTCCGGCCGGCCCCCGCGCGTGCCTAGGGCCGGTCTGGACCCGGCGGCGGTGGTCGCGGCCGGTGCCGCCCTCGCCGACGAGGTGGGCTTCGACGGCCTGACGATGGGCCTGCTGGCCGAACGGGTGGGCGTGCGGACCCCGTCCCTGTACAAGCACGTGGGCAGCCAGCAGGACCTCAACCGGCGTATCGCGGCACTGGCGTTGAACGAGGCCGCGGACGCCGTCGGCGGAGCGGTCCACGGGCACGCGGGCCGCGACGCCCTGACGGCCGCGGCGCGCGCCTTCCGCGCCTTCGTCCTCGCACACCCCGGCCGGTACGCCGCGACGATCGGCCTGGAACCCTTCGGACCGGACGATCCGCCGGCCACCGCGGAGCAGCGGCTGCTCGGCGCGTTCACGGCGGTCCTGCGCGGCTACCCGCTCCCCGAGTCCGACGTGGACCACGCCCTGCGCATGCTCCGCAGCCTCTGGCACGGCTTCGCGACACTGCAGGCGGACGACGGCTTCCGGTGGAGCGCCGACATCGACGAGAGCTTCGAGTGGCTGATCACCTTCGCCGACCGGGGCCTGCGCGCCATGTCGGAGCTGCCGGGTCGCGGGGCGCGGGTTCAGCACTGATCCAGCCGTTCGCGCTCCTGCTGGTCACGTCGAGATGTGCGCCGGTGACACCGTCGAGCGTGAGCTCCGCCGTCGCCGTGTCGTCTGCCGCCGCCGCGACCTCGAAGGTCCTGTCACCGTCCGAACCGCCGGACGTGTGCACGGAATAGCGAACCGGGCGCGCGCCTCGGTCACCGCGTGGGAGGGAGCCCGGTGGGCTTGGCCGCGCGGACGACGGCGGAGTGCATGCCGTCGGCGACCGGGTGTGTCGGGGTGATCTCGACGTCCGTGAAGCCGGCCGCCTGCAGGCCCTCGCGGTACTCGGTGAAGGACAGGGCGCCGGCGATGCACCCGACGTAGTCGCCGCGTTCCGCGCGCTGCCCGGGGGTGAGTACGTCGTCGGCGACGACGTCCGAGACGCCGATCCGGCCGCCGGGCCGTAGGACGCGGAAGGTCTCGGCGAAGACGGCCGGCTTGTCGACGGACAGGTTGATCACGCAGTTGGAGATGACCACGTCGACGGTGTTCGCGGGGAGCGGGATCGCCTCGATGGTGCCCTTGAGGAACTCGACGTTGGTCGCGCCCGCCCTCGCCGCGTTGGCCAGGGCCAGTGCGAGCATCTCCTCGGTCATGTCCAGCCCGTACGCCTTGCCGGTGGGGCCGACGCGACGGGCGGAGAGCAGGACGTCGATGCCGCCGCCGGAGCCGAGGTCCAGGACCCGTTCGCCCGCGCGGAGTTCGGCCACGGCGGTGGGGTTGCCGCAGCCGAGGGACGCGGCGACCGCCTCGGCGGGCAGGACCTCGCGGTCGTCGGCGGTGTAGAGGCCGGAGCCGAAGTGCTCGTCGACCTCGACCGGCCCGGGCCCGCAACAGGCGGCGCCGCCCTCGGTGACCTGCACGGCTGCGGCGGCATACCGCTGCCGGACCGTTTCGCGCAGCTCGGTGGACTGCTCGCTCATGGCGTCACTCCTCATCACCGTTCTGTATTGACGTTCTTCGATTCAACCTTGCGCCTTGGATCGAAGAACGTCAACATAGACGTATGTCGAAACAAGAGCTCGAGGTGCTGGGCCAGGACACGGACTGCTGCCCGGGGCCGACCGACTCGCCGCTGGACGAGGAACGGGCGGCCGAGCTGGCGAAGGTGTTCAAGGCTCTCGGGGATCCGGTCCGGCTCCGTCTGCTCTCGATGATCGCCTCGCGCGGGGACGGCGGCGAGATGTGCGTGTGCGAGCTGACCCCGGCCTTCGACCTGTCCCAGCCGACGATCTCCCACCATCTCAAGCTGCTGCGGCAGGCCGGGCTCATCGACTGCGAGCGGCGCGGTACCTGGGTCTACTACTGGGTGCTGCCGAAGGCTCTCGACCGGCTCGCCGTGTTCCTGAGGACGCCGATGACCGCGGAAGCACCCGCGTGAGCGCCTCCCTGCCGCGCCGCGCCCTGGCCGAGGCCGTCGGCTCGGCGGCGCTGGTCGCCGTGGTGGTCGGCTCGGGCATCCAGGCCACCGAGCTCACCCGGGACGCCGGCGTGCAACTGCTCGCCAACTCGCTGGCCACCGTCTTCGGCCTGGGCGTACTCATCGCGCTGCTCGGACCGGTCTCCGGGGCCCACTTCAATCCCGCCGTCACCCTCGCGGCCTGGATCAACGGCCGCCGTACCGACGGCGGACCGACCGCACGCGACCTGGCGGCCTACATCCCCGCCCAGATCACGGGAGCGATTGCGGGTGCGGTCCTGGCCGACGCCATGTTCGGTGAACCGGCGATCCAGTGGTCCACCCACGACCGCTCGGCCGGGCACCTGCTGCTGGGCGAGGTCATCGCCACCGCCGGCCTGGTCCTGCTGGTCTTCGGGCTGTCCCGCGCCGGCCGTGCCGCTCTCGCCCCGGTGGCAGTGGCGTCGTACATCGGCGCCGCGTACTGGTTCACGTCCTCGACGTCGTTCGCGAACCCGGCGGTCACGATCGGCCGTGCCTTCACGGACACCTTCGCCGGCATCGCGCCCGGCTCGGTCGCCCCGTTCGTCGCAGCGCAACTGGTCGGCGCCGCGCTCGGGCTGACGCTCGTGGCAGCGCTCTTCGGCCGCCCGGCCCCCGCCCGGCCCGGCACGCCGTCGGTGCACGGCGAACCCGGACTCGCCGCCCCCACCCTCCCCTGACCCACCGCACAGGAAGCCACCGCCATGTCCCGCACCCCCGCCGCCGACCGGCCCTCCGTCCTCTTCGTCTGCGTCCACAACGCGGGCCGCTCCCAGATGGCCGCCGCCTTCCTCACGCATCTCGCCGGAGACGCGGTGGAGGTCCGCTCGGCCGGCTCGGCCCCCGCGGACGCGGTCAACCCGGCCGTCGTCGAGGCGATGGGCGAGGTGGGCATCGACGTCTCCGCCGAGACCCCGAAGATCCTCACCACGGAGGCCGTCCGGGCGTCGGACGTGGTGATCACGATGGGGTGCGGCGACACCTGCCCCGTCTTTCCGGGCAGGACCTACCTGGACTGGAAGCTGGACGACCCGGCCGGGCAGGGCGTCGACGCCGTACGTCCCATCCGCGACGAGATCGAGACCCGCATCCGCGGCCTGCTCACCGACCTGGGCGTGGCGGCCGGCGCCTGACGGGAACCCCTGCCCACGACAGAAACCCGTGTTCATGGACCCGGCACCTGGAACCGCGGAGGCGCCGTGCACACTCTGCGTGTTGTAGTCCCTCCGACACAAGGATGCGCCACACATGATCACGCTCACCAAGGAAGACGGCCCCGCGGACCTGGACGGAGTGACCCACCTGTCCATCGGGGTGTCCTGGGACCCCACCGCCGGCAGCAGCGGCGGAGTGATGGGCGTCCTCCGCCGCAAGTCCGGCACCGACCTCGACCTCATCGCCGTCGCCATGCAGGGCGGGGAGCCGGTACGCCTCGCGGGCCTGGACTCCCTCGACCCGATGGGGAACGGCTCCCTGGTCCACAGCGGCGACAACCAGTCCGGGCGCGGGGACGGCGACGACGAGACGGTGACCGTCGAGTTCGCCCGGATCCCGCCCAACGTCACGTCGATCGTGTTCATCGCCGCCGCCTACAAGAAGGGCAGTTCCTTCCAGAAGGCGCGCAACATCAGCTTCAAGGTCTACGACGCCACCGGGGGCAGCTCCCAGCAGGTGGCCGACATATGGCCGAGCCTGCTCTCCCAGGACAACGGCTGCGCCGTGGCCAAGGCGGTGCGGGTCGGCGGAAGCTGGAAGCTGGAGGTGATCAACCTGACGGGAAAGATCAAGCAGGGCGACGAACACGCCCTGATGCGCTTCGCCGTCAGCAAGTAGCACGTCCCCGAGGCCCGGCGGAGGTGACGTCGGATCCGGTCGGCCGGTCGGCTGGTCGGCGGCTCGGTGGCCGGTGGCCGTGGCCGAGCCGCTGCCCGGCAGCCCCCTGTCCTGCGGTGCCCGGCCATACGGCTCGCGGCTCGCCGTTCCGGTCGGATCCCGTTCCGGTCGGATCCCGTCCCGGTCAGATCCCGTCCCGGTCGGATCCCGTCCCGGTCAGATCCCGTCCCGGTCGGATCCCGTCCCGGTCAGATCCGGTCCGTCAGGTCCTCCGCGAACACCTGTGACAGGGGCTGCGGTCCCACGTACTGCTGGCAGTTGCACTGCCCGGCCTCGTACCGCAGCGGCTTCTTGTTCTCGTCCCAGGCCGTCGGCACCTCGACGCGCTCGTGGCACCGGCCCTGCTTGTCATGCTTGGCGAGGTGGTGACCGCATCCGCAGACCGCCTCCGGCGGCTTGTTCGCGGCCTCGACAGCCAGCCGTTCCTCCTTCGCCGCCTCCAGCAACTGCACTTTCCGTTCATGCCGATTGCGCAGTGCGGTACGGACGTTGTCGGCGACCCAGGCGAACCCACCCGTCCAGAAGACGATGAGAACCCACCAGAACCAGTCCATCGGCTGCCCCTCCCCCTGTGCTGCCACATGTCAGCATAGGCGGCTCCGCACGGGAAACCCCGGGGCTGTCACGCAGTTCTCCCCCGAGTCCGACCGCGCTGTCGACCACCGGGAGCCGCCCTTGCGGGGAGGCCGGGGCTACTTGTTCTTGCCTTTGCCCTGCCCGCCGTTGGCGGAGTTCGCGGCCCCCTCGCCGGACTTGCCCGCGCCCGTCGAGTGGCTCGGCTTGGCCGTCTCCGCTGCCAGTTGCTCGGAGCAGAAGGCGGCGACCTTGTCCGCACCGCCTGCTGCCGCGACCAGCCGCCGCCAGGCCGTCGCGCCGAGCGCCTTGCCACGCCCCTGGACCTGCGCGTAGGCACGGCAGTGAGCTTCGGTGTCCTGGGCGGTGGCAGGCCGGTCCGTCGGCCGGGGACTGCCGGAGGACGGTGCCGAGGCCGCGTCGCCCGGCCGGTTCGGGGCGGCCACCGCGGGGTTCGTCGTTCCCCGGCCATGGCCGGCACCCTCCGTGGAGGAGCCCGCGGAACCGATGGCCGCGACGGCGACGCCCCCGAGGGCAAGGCTGGCGAAGACCACGCCGAACGTCAGTTTCGCCGGGCGCCGGGCCCGCCGGTCCGCCGCCGGCCGCCAGTCGTCCCGGCGCCGGGTACGTGCACGGTGCGCGCCCTCGGCGCGGGCGGCCAGGAACGCGGCCACGGCCTGCTGCTCGCCCCGGGACCCGAGATCGGCCGCACGGACGGCGGCGGCCAATGCCGTTTCCAGCGCGCCGTCGTCCAGCGCGCCGTCGTCCAGCGCGGCGCCCTCCACCGCGGCGTCCTCCACCGCGGCCTCGTCACCCGTGCCCCGGAGGCCGGACAGGGCACCGCCGGGCTGCACACGTCGACGGCCTCGTACCCCGTCACCGCCCAGCCGTTCGCCCATGTCCGCTTCCGTTCCTGTCCGATCGCGATCGCTTCGATTCGTCCGCTGTCCCGGGTCCGGCGCCTGCCTGTCGATCCCGTTGCGGTTGTCGTTCATGTCGACTCCCCCAGCGCACGGGAAGCCACATCCGTCACACCTTCCTCCGCTTCGTCGCCGATGCCCAGCTGACGGGCGAGCCGTTTCAGGCCGCGGTGGGCGGCCGTGCGGACCGCGCCCGGCCGCTTGCCCAGGGCGCGCGCGGCGGCGGGGCCGTCCAGACCGACCACGACCCGCAGGAGCACGGCCTCGGCCTGGTCCCGCGGCAGCCCGCGGATCAGCTCCAGGGCCCGCTCGGTGGAGAGGGACTCCAGGGCCTGCTCATAAGTGTTGTGCGGGCCGGCCAGCTCCAGGACGTCCTGGTCGGTGCCGCCGGCCTGGGGCCGAACGCGCCGGCGGCGCAGGTGGTCCAGCGCCCGGTGCCGGGCGATGGTCGCGGTCCAGCCGCGGAAGCCGGCGCCGTCGCCCTTGAACCGCCCGAGGTCGCGGGCTATCTCCAGCCAGGCGTCGGACGCCACGTCCTCCGCCTCGTCGCCGACGATGCCGCGCAGGTAGCCCAGCAGGCCGGGCTGCACGATCCGGTAGGCGACCGCGAAGGCGGCGTCGTCGCCGTCCTGGGCTCGCGCGACCGCCGCGCCCAGTTCCCCGTCGTACTCCTGCACGCGCCGGGGTTGCCGTACCTGGCCCAAGATCGCCCTCGTTCGCACCGTTCACAGCCGAGTCCACGTCGTCCGCCGTGCTCCGGTCGCAACGACGGCCCCATGGTGACCAGCGTGCGAGCTCACAGAAACGTCACAACGCCACAGGACGCCTCCGCCGCAACAGCGCGGCAGGGACCGTGTCCGGCACCGCACAGGCCGTGGCGGCCACCGCCGCCGACGCGGCCGCGTGATGGTTCGGCGCCCTCGTGCGCTCCCTCTGTCATGAGCGCCTACCTCCATCTGCGAGCGGTGCCGGCCCCGGCACTGCGCAACAGTCCGACATGGCTGGAACGGATCTTCGCGAGCGATTCGGAGGCCGTCCGGCACCGGGTCGGCCGGTGCCGCGAGGAGGTGCTGGACAGGTGCTGTCTGGACCAGGAGCGCATCTACACCGGCGCACCGCCGGACGGCCCCGGGGACCGGCCCCAGGCCCAGGTGGTGCTCGGTGGCCGCCCCGTGCTCCGCACCGACCGGCGCAAGCCGCCGTTGCTGGTGCTCACGGCGGCCCAGGCCCGGCGGGTGGCCGGATTCCTGGAGCGGACCGACTTCGACGCCCTGTGGGACTCCGCGCGGGACGGGCTGCTGCCCCGCTACGGCGGCGTGGGCGCGGAGCCCGAGACGTGGCGTGCCTTCGCCACGACGCACCGGGAGCTGCGGGCGTTCTACGCGTACACGGCCGAGTGCGGGGACGCGGTGGTGAAGTGGCGTTCCAAGGCGTGAGGAGCGGCGGCCCGGGGCGGGAGGTGTAACAGTTTCGGCCCGTCGCGCTCTCTCCATGCGGACGGCCACGTCGGTCGGCATGGAGAGGGGCAGGACTCGTGCGGTGGACGGGCGACAGCGGCGGAGCATACGGCGGGGAGCCGTCCCGCGGTGCCGGGTACGGGCCTGCCCACGGCCACGAGGGCACCGCCGGTGCCACCGCCGACACGGCCGTGGCCGAGCCGGAGCCCCGGGCCGCCGGTGCGCCCCTGCTCGTCGCCGGGCCCGGCCGGTTCTCCACGGCCGAGCCGGACTCTCCGCACGGTGCGGTGATCACCGTGCTGCCGACGGACCACGACGTTCCCGGGCCTCCCGCACCGGCACCGGACGCGCCGGAGCGAGATCCGGTACGGCCCGTCTTCGTGGACGCCTCGGGGCACCGCCAGCGCCGCGTCCGGCGGGCCGCGCGGCTGCTGGTGATCCCCGCCGGCGTCTATGTCGCCCTGCTGGTCAGCACCTTGCTGGGCGGCCCCACCCTCAGCGCTCCGTTCGTCCCGCTGCCGGAGGCCACGCACCCGGCCACGCCCCGCGCCACCGCCCCCGGCTCTCCCGCCGGTACGGGCCGTACGACGGGGAGCGCGGACTCCGGCGCGGCGGATGGGAACTCCCTTCCGGCGGCGTCGCGGCCCCCGGCCCGCCCCGGCCGCCAACCCGCGGACGCCGCCGCCACCCCCGGCCACCCCCCCGCCACCAACGCCGCCCCCCCCACCG
>NZ_JBHXMA010000005.1:3025-120830 GCF_042721035.1 Streptomyces sp. NPDC058464 | reverse complement strand
GCCCCGGCCCGACGGCGGCGCGGGCGGCCCCCCGGCGGGGCGTCGGCTACCTCACGCCGGCGGGCACGGCGCCCCCCGCCCGGCCGGTCCGGCCTTCCGGCGGCCGCGGCAGCCCCGGGGGCCACCGCCGCGGCCACGTCCGCCGCCACCGCGACGTCCACCGCAACCGCCTCCCCGACCGCCTCCCCGACCGCGACCGCAAGCCCCGCCACCGGTGCCGGTGCCCCCACCGGCACCGACGCGCCCTCCGCCAAGGGGCGCGCCAACGCCGCGTCCCACAAGCCCGTGAAGTGACCCGAGGCCCTGACGTGACCGCCCCGACCGACCGCCGGCGCCGTTCCGCCGCACCCCGCCGCACCGCCGTGCCCCGCCTCCGCGGCCGTACCTCCAGGGCCTCCCGGGCCCCCCGGGGCACCCCCCGTACGCACTGGCTGCTGCTGTGCGTGCTCGTGGTGACCCTGTCGGCGGCCCTCCTGCTGCAGGGCTACACCCACCACATGTTCGGGATCACCTCGGACGACGTGACCGGCCCCCGGGGCCGTGCCGACACCGTGCCCGGACAGGTGGCCCACGGCGGGCCCGTGATCGCGGACGCCGCCGGCTCTCCGCACACCGCCCGCCCGAAGACCCGCACCATCGCCCTCACCTTCGACGACGGCCCCGACCCCGTCTGGACGCCCCGCATCCTCGACGTGCTGCGCCGCAACCACGTGCACGCGACGTTCTTCGTCGTCGGCACCCAGGTCGTGGCCCACCCGGAACTGGTCCGGCGCATCGTCGCCGAGGGCCACCAGATCGGTATCCACACCTTCACCCACCCCGACCTCTCCCGTCTCGCCCCCTGGCAGCGCTCGCTGGAGCTGCGCGAGACCCAGCTGGCGGTGGCCGGGGCGGCCGGTGTCACCACCGGGCTGCTCAGGCCGCCGTACTCCTCGGAGAACGACGCGCTGGACGACGCCGACTGGTCCGTCCTGAAGCAGGCCGGCACGGCCGGGTACGTCACCGTGCTGTCCACCCTGGACGCCGAGGACTGGCAGCGCCCCGGCACCGCTCGCGTCCTCGCGAACGCGACCCCGCACGGCAGGGCCGGGCAGATCGTGCTGATGCACGACGCCGGCGGCGACCGCGCCCAGACGGTCGCCGCCCTGAACACCCTGATCCCCCGGCTCAAGGCGCGGGGCTTCCGGTTCGAGACGGTCGGCGCCGCGGTCGGCATGGCCGGCCCCGTCCAGCCCGCCGGACTGGGCGACCGCCTCCAGGGCATGGCCCTCATCAGGATGCTCCAGCTCGGCGACTGGACCATACGGCTGCTCGGCGTGCTGATGTACGCGGCCGGAGCGATCAGCGTGCTGCGGGCGGCGGTCGTCCTGGTCGCGGCCCGGCGGCACCGACGGCTGCGGACCGGGCGCCGGGCCAAACCGTGGGGGCCGCCGGTGACCGAACCGGTCAGCGTCATCGTCCCGGCGTACAACGAGAGCGCCGGCATCGAGGCGGCCGTACGCTCCCTGGTCGCCTCGGACCATCCGGTGGAGATCATCGTGGTGGACGACGGCTCCACCGACGGCACCGCCGACCTGGTGGAGTCCCTGGGGCTGCCGGGGGTGCGGGTGATCCGGCAGCGGAACGCGGGCAAGCCCGCCGCGCTCAACACCGGCCTGGCCGCCGCCTCCTGCGACCTGGTGGTCATGGTCGACGGCGACACGGTCTTCGAACCCGACGCCGTCCGCACGATCGTGCAGCCCTTCGCCGACCCCGGCGTCGGCGCCGTCTCGGGGAACGCGAAGGTCGTCAACCGCGGTGGCCTGCTGGGCCGCTGGCAGCACATCGAGTACGTGGTCGGCTTCAACCTCGACCGCCGCCTGTTCGACCTCGCCGAGTGCATGCCGACCGTGCCCGGAGCGGTCGGGGCGTTCCGCCGCCGGGCCCTGCTCGCCCTCGGCGGGGTCGGCGACGCCACCCTCGCCGAGGACACCGACCTCACCATGGCGCTGTGCCGGGCCGGCTGGCGTGTGGTGTACGAGGAGGGCGCGGTGGCCTGGACCGAGGCGCCCGCGTCGCTCGGCGCCCTGTGGCGGCAGCGGTACCGCTGGTGCTACGGCACCCTGCAGGCGATGTGGAAGCACCGGGGCGCACTGGTGCAGGGCGGCGCCGCCGGCAAGCTGGGCCGCCGGGGCCTGGTGTACCTCCTCCTCTTCCAGGTCCTGCTGCCGCTGCTCGCCCCCGTGGTCGACGTCTTCGCCCTCTACGGCCTGGTCTTCCTCGACCCGCTGCGGATCACCGCGCTCTGGCTCGCCTTCCTGCTGCTGCAACTGCTGATGGGCCTGTACGCGTTCCGCCTGGACGGGGAGCACCCGGGCCCGCTGTGGAGCCTGCCCCTGCAGCAGTTCGTCCACCGCCAGCTGATGTACCTGGTGGTCGTCCAGTCCGTCTTCACCGCCGTGTCCGGCTCGCGACTGCGCTGGCAGCGCATGGAGCGCTACGGCAGCCTGCGGACACCGGCGGCTGCGGACACCCCCGGCGAGGACGTCACCGTCGTATCAGCCCCGTCTCGGGGTACCGCTCCCTGACCCGGTGCGGGAACATGCCGGCCAGGCGTGGTGAGGGTTCGAGTCCGAGTTCCTCGCCGAGCAGGCGCCGGAACGCCTCGTAGTGCCGGATGGCCTCCACGATGTTGTTCTCGGCGAGGTGGACGGCCACCACCGCGCAGTGGGCGCTCTCGCGCAGGGGCTCGATCGCGACGCATCTGAGGGCCGCCTCCAGCGCGAGCGCGTAGCAGCCGCGGACGGTGAGCCGGACGCTCAGCGACTCGAGTGCGTGCAGGCGGAGCTGGCGCAGCCGCTCCCGCTCCGGGTGGATCCACTCCTCGTCCCAGCCGGGCAGCAGTTCACCGCTGTCGAGGAGGACGAGCGGGGACGGCGTGTCCCCCGGAGCCGGTGCGGAACCGGTCAGTCCCAGTGCCGCCCGGGTGAAGTCGTCGACGTCGACGCGGACGCCGTCCGCCAGGCACAGGCTGTCGCCGTCGGTGCGGACCGCCGGCTGCCGCATCCGGCGCAGCCGCCAGAGCACCGTCCGCAGACTGCCGTGCGCGTGCTCCTCGGTGACGTCGGGCCACAGTGTCCCGGCGACGACCGAACGGGGCGCGCCCCGGTGCAGTCCGAGATAGGCCAGCAGCCGTTGTGCGCTCGCCGGCACGGCGACGTCCCCGTTCGCTCCCTCCAGCCGGAAGGTGCCGAACAGGCGCAGTACGGCGCGCTCCTGTTCCCGTGCAGTCGTACGGTCTCCGCGCGGCTCCGCCGTCCGTTCGTTCCGGGCCATCAGTCGTCGTCCGTTCCCCCGTGTCGCGGCCGCAGGTCGAGCGGCCGGTGCCGTCTGCCATGCCGTCCGCATGTGCCTGAGGCAGCCAGCGTGACCAGGCCGGGGGCGGGTGTCATGCCTCTTTCCGCTCAGCGGACCGGGCGGGTCCTGGTCGGTCGGGGAACGGGGTGCCGTCACAGGGGCGTCACCGCTGTGTCGGCCGAGCGCTCAGGTGTGGCCGTCGCCGGGTCCGTCCAGGGTGATGTCGTCGGCGAGGTAATCGCCCTGTGCGTACCAGCCGTGCACGTAGATCGTCACGCTGGTCTGGGCGGCGCCCGTGGTGAAGGAGACGGTCAGTCGGCTGTATCCGGAGGGCGAGTCGGCCCAGGTGGAGGCGCCGCCGTTCACGCCCAGGTAGACGTAGGAGCCGCGGACCCAGCCGCTCAGCGAGTAGGCGGTGTCCGGCCGTACCGCGACGGTCTGGTCGCACTGCCCGGTGTCGCTCGAACTCACCGTCCCCTGGAGGGCCTTGGAGCCCGAGTGGACGGGGGAGGAAACGATCGAGCCCGGGTTGCCGGCGCAGTTCCACGGCGAGAGGCCGCCCGACTCGAAGCCGGGGTCGGCCAGGACGCCGGCGGTCCCGACCGCGCCCGCGGCGGCCGACGTCGGGGCCGCCGACGTCGGGGCGGCCGACGTCGGGGCGGCCGACGTCGGGGCGGCCGACGTCGGGGCGGCCGACGCGCGAGCCGACGGAGCGGCCGGGGTGGCCTCGGTGCGGCCGGGGACCAGGAGGGAGCAGCCGAAGCCGACGACGGCCGCCGCGGCGACCCCGATCACCACGGCCGCCCGGCGCTGTCCGGGTCCCAGGCGCGGGCGGTCCGCCGGACGCGACGGGCGGGTGCGGCCGTCGGGTGCGCGACGTTCCTCCGCCTTCCTGCCGGGGACGGGAGGAAGTTCCGCCGTCTCACCGGCGCGGACGGGCGGGAGTTCCTCCGTCTCGCCGTCGGCCGGGGTGGGGGCGGCGGGTGCAGCCGCGGTCGCGGTCGCGCGGCCGCGGTAGTCCTTGTCCTGGCGTATGTCGACGAGCAGCTGGGCCAGCGCGTCGGTGTTGCGCGGGCGCAGCACGCGGATGGGCTCCAGCGCAGTGCGGTCGTCCGGTGCCTCGGACGCGGGCGGTGTGGGCACGGCGCTCTCCTTCCGACCCGGGGCAGAGACCGGAGCTGCCCCCGCGGAAATTCATACGCACCGCCCGCTCCCGGGGTTCAGCCGACGGCCGCGCCCGGGGGGTCCGACCCGGGGCCGGTAAAGCACGAAATAACCGGAAGACCATGTTCTATGACGTCGGTCACAGCATTCGGTCAATCCACCGGCGTGCTTAGTAGACGCGAGGTGGCAGACATTTAGCCATTTGTCCGTCTTGGCGTGAATGCGGACCCTGGCTCATGCCCCGGATTTCCACCCGGCCGTCTCACATGCCCACCACCCTGCCCCGCAAGGCTTCTGACGTCACCTCAGCTCCTCCTCCCGCCGCGCGGTGCGGACCGGAGACCCGGACACCGCCCCGGCACGGCTCCGGGACCTACGAAGCGAGGTAGTGGCGAGACCCCTTTGCGCTCCCTGTGAAGCCGTCCTAAGAATGTCGACCCACAGGACGTCGCCGCAGTTCGGAACCGGTGTGCACGCAGAGCCGACCATGCACCGGGTCCAGGCGTCACCGAGTGAGTAGGAGCCCCCCACATGAACTCGTCCCGAACGTCCGCGAGACCCCTGGGTCTCGCTCTCGCCCTCGGCCTGGGTCTCGCCGCCGGCGGACTGGGCGCGGCGGCACCGGCGAGCGCCCGCACGGCCGCCGCCCCCACCGCCCCCACCACCTCCGCCGGTGCCTCCGTGGCGCGGTACGACGGATCGGGTGAGGAGGCCGCGAACAACAAGGCGTTCTTCGAGGCCGTGCTCAAGTCGGTCGCCGCGAAGCGCGCCGCCCAGCCGAACGCGCAGGCGGTGACCATCACCTACGACGACTCCCGGGCACCGAGCTTCCGTTCGCAGATAGCGAGCGCGGCCTCGATCTGGAACAGCTCCGAGTCGAACGTCAAGCTGCAGGAGGCTTCGAGCGGCGCCGACTTCTCCTACTACGAGGGCAACGACCAGCGCGGGTCCTACGCCTCCACCAACGGCCACGGAAGCGGCTACATCTTCATCGACTACACCCAGAGCCGGCAGTACGACTCGGTCCGCGTCGTCGCCCACGAGACCGGGCACGTACTGGGCCTGCAGGACGACTACAGCGGGCCGTGCAGTGAGCTGATGTCGGGCGGCGGCGCCGGCCCGTCCTGCACCAACCGCTACCCGAACGCCGCCGAGCGCTCGCGTGTCGACCAGCTGTGGGCCACCGGAGCCGCGCAGGCCCCGGGCACCACGGCGAACCAGCAGCCCACCACCCAGCAGCCCACTGGCCAGCAGCCCACCACCCAGCAGCCCTCCACCCAGCCGGGCACCGCACAGCAGGTACCCACGCTGGTGATGCCCGGCCAGGGTCCGTGGCGCGTGCTCCTCGGCCTGCCCTGGAGCTGATACCGGCCCGTCGTCTCGGATCAGACGCGCGGCGAGGCGTCCAGGGGGTGGCAGAGCGCGAGGTCGAAGGCGTCGCGCAGCCGGGAGATCAGGTGGATGTCCTCGTCGCAGTGGCGCCGCCCGCGGGCCTGGTAGGCGAGATCGGTCACGAACAGCAGGCTGGGGCGGACGGACACGGTGCAGCTCCCTCGGTGGTGGCCACCCGCCTAGACACGTGTGCGAGCCATGACCGGGGCAGGTCGCGCCCTACGCACCGCCCTCGTACTCCGTCTCGGGCACGCCGATGTCCGAGAAGATGGTCCTTGCCTGTCGTCCCATCAGTTCGGCGGCGGCGCCGTCGGTGCTCCGGTGGGCGCGGGCGAGCGAGAAGAGGGTGCGGGCCTCGCCGGGCCGGTGGCCGGTCTCGCGGTGCACGGCCAGCGCCTGCCGGCCGAGCTCGACGGCCCTGCCGTGTGCTTCCTGGGCCTCCGCCGTCTCGCTCAGGGCTGTCAGGGCCTGGCCCTCCACCACCCGGAACGAGTGGGCGCGGGCCAGGGCCAGCGCCTGTTCGGCATGGCGGCGGCCCTCGTCGTACCGGCCCGTCTCGTGGTGGGTGAGGGAGAGACACAGGAGGCTGTCCGCCTCGGCCCGGGCGAACCGTGCCTCGCGGGCCAGGGCGAGGGCCTGCTCGCCGACCCGCACGGCCAGGTCCGGCTGCCTCAGCCGTCGCCGGGCCGCTGCGACCGTGTTGAGGATGCCGGACTGGACCCAGTGCCGTTTCGTCTCCTCGACCAGCGCGTACGCGCGCTCGGCCTGCTCCAGCCCTTCCTCGTGGCGGCCGAGTTCGATGCTGATCTTCGCGAGGGCGGCGAGCATCATCGCGTGGCCGTCGCGGTAGCCCGCCCGCCGGTCGGAGGCCACCTCCGGGCCGAGGAGGTCGAGTCCGTCGGTGAGACGGCCGAGTTCCCAGTACACCCCGCCCAGGATCTGCAGGGCCGAGCTGGCGTTCCACCAGCTGACCTCAGCCTCCAGGCGGACGGCACGTTCGAGGTGTCCGGCGGCCTCGTGCAGCCGGCCCAGATCCCGGCAGGCCATACCGAGGCCGACCATCCCGAAACCTGCGAAGTAGCGGTGCCCGGTCTGGCGGAAGAGGCGGAGACCGGTGGTGAAATCGTCGTGCGCACGGTCGAGGCGCGCCATGCTCCACTGCGCGAAGCCCCTGAGGCCGAGCCCCGACGCCTCGCCCGTCGCCCAGCCGAGCTCCCGGCTGATGTCCAGTGCGCGGGAGGCGTGTTCCATCACCTGCCGGACATGCCCCCGGTCCCACCGTGCCGCGGCGAGGCTGGAGTGCATCGCCGCCTGGCCGAACGGATCCCCCTCGGCCTCGGCCGCCTCCAGCGCCGTCTGCGCGGTGGTCTGCCAGGTCTTCCGTGGCAGATGCATCCAGAAGTCGCTGAACAGCGCGGAGGCCAGGTACCAGGCGACCGGACGGGGGCCGTGGTGGGCGGCATGGTTGATGACGGCGAGCAGATTCGCCCGTTCCGCGTCCAGCCACGGCCCGGCGGCGACGGCCGACGGCATGCCCGGGTGCCTGCCGGGACGGAGACCGTCGGGCAGTTCGGGAAAGAGCCCGGCCCCCGCGGTGGTCCGGGTGGCGTGCAGGTACCAGATCAGGACTCGTTCGAGGGCGGCTGCACGGTCCGGCGCCGCCTCCTCCGCCACCGCACACTCCTGCGCGTACTCACGAAGGAGATCGTGGAACCGGTACCGGCCCGCCGTCGCGGGCTCGATCAGGTGGGCCGAGACCAGTGCACCGACCAGCCTCCGGGCCTGCGACAGCGGCGCGTCCAGGAGCGCCGCCGCGACCTCGGTGGTGAACTCCGCCCCGGGGAACAGGCCGAGCAGCCGGAACAGCCGGCGCGCGCCGGGCGCCAGAACCCGGTACGACACCGAGAACGCCGTACGCAAAGGGGAGTTGGCGTCGCTGTCCGGCTCCAGCGCCTCCAGCTTGCCGCCCTCGGTCATCTCGGCGACGAGGTCGGCCGTCCGCAGCACCGGGTCGTCCGCCAACCTGGCGGCGGCCACCCGCAGAGCCAGGGGGAGGCTGCCGCAGAGCAGGATCAGTTCGTCGACCGCGTGCCGGTCGTCGTCGACCCGGTCCGTGCCGAGGGTCCGGCTCAGCAGCGCGCGGGCCTCGTCCGGCTGGAGGAGGTCCAGCGGCAGGGCATGGGCACCGTCGTGGGCGACGAGATCGCCGAGCCGGTTGCGGCTGGTGACGAGGACGCAGCAGGCCTGGCCGGACGGCAACAGCGGACGTACCTGATCGGCGGAGGCCGCGTTGTCCAGCAGGACGAGCATGCGCCGGTCGGCCAGCAGGGTCCGGAACACCCGGCTCTGGGCCTCGTGGTGCGGGGGGATCTCCGCCGCCGCGAGCCCCAGGCTGCGCAGCAGCAGTTCCAGGGCCTCGCCGGGTTCGAGGGGTTGCCGGTCGTGGTCGAACCCGTGCAGGTTGACGTAGAGCTGGCCGTCCGGGAAGCGGTCGCGGACCTGGTGTGCCCAGTGCACGGCCAGCGCGGTCTTGCCGATGCCGGCGGCGCCGCCGATGGCGGAGATGACCACGGTCTTCGCCGTCCCGTGTGCCCCCGCGGGCGCAAGCAGCGAGTGGAGCCGGTCGAGTTCGCCGCTGCGGCCGGCGAAACCCGGGGTGTCGTGCGGGAGTTCGGCCGGCACGGCGCCCTCGCGCGACGTGGCGTGCACCGACGGAGGTGGGTGCAGGAGGAAGGTGTCGTCCTGGCGGAGTACCGCTTCGTGCACCCGGCGCAGTTCCTCGCCGGGATCGGCTCCGAGTTCGTCCCGCAGTCGTATGCGCAGGTCCTCGTAGGTTCTGAGCGCTTCCGCCCGGCGTCCGTGGCCGTACAGGGCCCGGATGCGCAAGGCCGTCAGCGACTCGTCGTAGCGGTCGGCGGCCGAGGACGCCGAGGATGCCGAGGATGCCGACAACCCGCTCAGGTCGTCGAGGGCATCGCCGAACCGGCCCAGCAGGACCAGGCACTTGAGCCACTCAAGCCGGAACGTCCGCCGGCGCTCCTCCCACCGCTGCCGCTCCTCCTGCGCGAACGGTCCCGGCAGCCCGGCCAGCGGCTCGCCCCGGAACAGGCCGAGGACCGCGGAGAGTTGCTCCGCCGCGGCGGCCAGGTCGCCCGATGCGACGGTACCCAGCGCCGCGCCGCCCCGTTCGTCCAGATCCGCCGTGTCGAGCCCGACCCCGTCGACGACGAAGCGGTACCAGCCCTTGCCGCTGCGGATCACCGACTCCGCGGGCGGGGTGCGTCCCGGATCGAGCACCCTGCGCAGCGAGTTGACATGGGTGGGCAGCACCTTGTGGCCGCCCGCGGGCGGCTCCTCGCCCCACACCGCGTCGAGCAGCCGCGTATGGCTCACCACGGCCCCTCGGCGCAGCAGCAGCGCGGCCAGCACGGTCTGCCGCTTGACCGGCCCCAGCTCCAGCGGCGTCCCGCCCCGCCACGCCCGTAACGGCCCCAGCACTTCGAACCGCAGCACCTGAGGAGACCCGTCGTCCACCCCTGCGCCTCCGCCCGCCCGCGTCATCGGAATTTCATCAGAATTGCAGCACCCCCGGACACGGTGATGCGCACGACATCGCACAACCCGCACAACCGAAGGGGGTCCACGTGACCGAAGTGGAGTTGGTGGCGACCGCGTTGGCCACGGGGGCGGCGGCCGGACTGACCGGCACCTCGCGAGGAGTCGTCCACGACCTCCACGCCGTCCTGCGGGAGACGGTCCGACGACGGCTGTCCGAGGGCGCCGACGGCGTGCGGGGCGGATACGGCCTACGGGTGCTGCACGCGTACGAGACGGATCCCGATGTGTGGCGGACCCGGCTGCTCGGGGTGCTGGCCTCCGGGCCGGAGATGGACGAGGAGATCCTCGGGGCGGCCCGCGCGGTGCTCCGCGCGGACCGCCGGGCAGGGCACGTCGTCGTGGACGCGGTCGGACCGTGACGGCGAGAAGGCCGATTCGGACCGCTGTCGGCCGGGGTCGGCCGGGGTCGGGGGCGGCCGGGGTCGGCCGGTCTCAAGGGCGCGCTCCGGACGGCGACAGCGGGAGGCGGGCGACGATGACGGCGCCGTGCGGGCGGGGTTCGGCGCGGAGGGTGCCGTGGTGCTGATGGGCGATGTCGCGGGCGATGGCCAGCCCGAGGCCGGCTCCGCCGTGGTCCCGGCTGCGGGCGTCGTCCAGGCGGGTGAAGCGCTCGAAGACCCGCTCGCGGTCGGCCTCCGGAATGCCGGGGCCGTCGTCGGTCACCTCCAGTACGGCCGTCCCGGCGTCCGGGTCGGCGCGCAGCACCAGTTCGACACGGCGGTCGGCATGCCGTTGGGCGTTGTCGAGGAGGTTGGTGAGGAGTCTGACCAGCCAGCCGCGGTGGCCCTCCACGGTGACGCCGGGTTGCAGGCTGGTGTCGACGGGGAGCCGGTCGCCGTGCCGCGCGGCAACGGTCGTACGGCAGAGCTCGGCCAGGTCCAGCGGGACGCGGCTGACCGGCTCGGCCGTGTCCAGGCGGGCGAGGAGCAGCAGGTCGGCGGCGAGGTCCTGGAGCCGGACGGTGTCCTCCAGGGCGTCACTGACCAGGTCGGGCCAGAGGGCCGGGTCCGGATGGGCGAGGGCGACCTCCAGCTGGGTGCGCAGGACGGTGATGGGGCTGCGCAGTTCGTGCGAGGCGTCCGCGATGAACCGGCGCTGGCGGACGTCGGCGTCCTCCAGGCGGTCGAGGGTGGCGTTCATGGTGCGGGCGAGGCGGGCCACCTCGTCCTGGGCGGCCGGCACCGGGACGCGGCGGTGCAGCGCGTGCCCGGTGATCTCGGCGACCTCGGAGCGGATGGCCTCCACCGGACGCAGGGCCCGGCCGGTCACCCACCAGGTGACCAGGGCGACCGTGGCCAGCAGCAGCGGGGTGCCGATGCCCAGCGCGGCCTTGGTGATCTCGTCGGCCGCGTCCGCGTCCCGCAGCGACGTACCCGCGTACACGGTGACCGTGCCGCTGGGGGTCCGGGCGGTGACGGCGACGATCCGCTGGCGGTGCCCTTCGCCGAACGGCTCGCCGGACCAGGTGGCGCGCAGCCTGCCCTCGTGCGGGCGCAGGTGGGCGACGGCCGGGCGGCCGGCGAGGTTCTGGCTGGCGGCCACCACGCGCCCACTGCTGTCGACGACCTGGATGAAGTCGGCGCCGTGGGAGAGCGGCAGCAGGTCGGGCAGCTTGCCCTCGGCGGCCAGCTGACCGACGGTGTCCGCCTGCGCGGTGGCCGCGTCGTTGGCGTTGCGCTGGAGGTCGGAGTGCAGCAGGGCGAACAGCGCGAAGGAGGCCGCGGTCAGGGCGAGGGCGACGACCGCGGTCGCCCCGAGCGTCGCCCGGGCCCGCACCGACCCCGGCCACGGGTGCCGTACGAGCTTCACGGCGGCGAAGCGCAGCCGCCGGGCCGCTGCCGGTACCTCGCCGGCATGGGGGACGAATCGTCTAGCCACCGTCGGCCGCCAGCCGGTAGCCGGCGCCGCGGATGGTCTCCAGGGCGCAGCGCCCGAAGGCGGTGTCGATCTTGCGGCGTACGGCGCTGACGTGGACCTCGACGACGTTGGGGTCCGCCTCGAAGGCCGAGTCCCAGACGTGTTCGAGGATCTCGCGCTTGGACACCACCTCGCCGGCCCGCCGGGCCAGGTACTCCAGGATGGCGAACTCCCGTGCGGTGAGCCGGACTTCGCTGCCGCCGCGGACGCAGGTGTGGCCCGCCGGGTCGATCACCAGGTCGCCGAGCCGGAACGCCGGAGGGATCCGGTGGCCGGTACGGCGGTGCAGCGCGCGGAGCCGGGCGACCAGGACGACGTAGGAGAACGGCTTGGACAGGAAGTCGTCGGCACCGGTGTCCAGCGCCTCGGCCTCGTCGTACTCCCCGTCCTTGGCGGTGAGCATCAGGATCGGTGTGTCGCTCCCGGCCGAGCGCAGCCTGGCGCAGACCCGGTAGCCGTTGAGGCCGGGCAGCATGATGTCGAGCACGATCACGTCGTAGTCGTGCTCCAGGGCGAGCCAGAGTCCCTGGTTCCCGTCGTGGGCGACGTCGACGGTGAACCCCTCGGCCCTGAGACCCCGCTGCAGGGCGGCGGCCAGCCGCTTCTCGTCCTCGACCACCAGTACGCGCACGTCATACAGCCTCGCACGGCGGGCCTGCGGTGGCTGAAGACGTCTTCAGCGACCTTCAGCCTGGCTTCAGCAACGGCGTTCCAAGCTGAGCGCAGCCGCCGGCACCGGGCCGGTCGAGGCGATCAGGAGCCCGCGCATGTCCCAACCCGAACCGCCGCAGCCGCAGCCGCAGCCGCAGCCCGAGTCGACGGCGGACGCGCCGGTCGCGCTGCCGGAGCCGGCCAAGCCGGTCAAGAACTTCCGGGCGCGCCTCCCCCGGGTCACCCGGCGCCGCGGGGCCGTCCTCGGCGTCGCGGTTCTCCTGGCGGCCGCGGCCGCGACCGGTACCGCCGCGGTCGTCTTCCACGACCACGGCGGGAAGGGCGACCACGGCAGGTTCACGGCAGACCACCGGCAGGCGGGCGGCGGCGACGGCCGGCAGGGTGCTTACGGGCAGGCACGAGGCGGACACGACGGCCGGAACGGCGCGTCCAGACCCGGTGGCGACGGCCGACAGGGCTCCGCGAGCGGTCAGAGCAGCCAGAACAGCCAGGGCAGCCAGGGCGGTCAGGGCGGTCGGAGCGGCACCTCGGGGACCCTCGCGCCTGCGCCGCTTCCGACGGTGTCGGCCACGGCGGCGATCGAGGCGGCCGGCAAGGCGGTGCCCGGCAGCAGGACGGAGGCGCTGCGCGTGGTCGCGGAGCAGGGCGGCGGAAGCGCGTGGGAGGTCGAGGTGCTGGGCACCGACGGCGTCCGGCACCTGGTCACCATCGACGGCGCCACCGGCACGGTGACCGGCAACACCGTCGCACCGGCCACCTCGGACACCACGAGCTGACGGTCCCGCCCGCCCCATCTCCCCCGAGGTCAGCAGCTGCCCCGCCCGGAAGGAAACCCATGAAGTCGCCGCTCGCGGCGAGGCCGGAGACGGTGCGCGAATCACGGTGCGGCACACGGGTCACGCCGCGCGCAGCGTGGACGGGGCGGACGGGGCGGACGGGGCGGACGGGCAGGCACGAGGCGGGCACGGCGGCCGACCGGAGCGACGCACGGTGGAAACCGGTCGTTCCCGGTCCGGCCACCGCCTTCGCCCGTTTCGTCCTGTGCGGCGGCGGGGTCGGGGTCGCCTCCAGTGCCGCCGTGTCGCTGTGCGCCGCCCTGATGTCCTGGATGGTGGCGAACGCACTGATCACCGCCGCCTCCACCGTCCTGTGTACGGAGCTCCACGCACGTTTCACCTTCGGGGCGGGGCGGCGCGCCGGATGGCGCCGGCACTGGCAGTCCGCGGGGTCGGCCGCTGCCTCCTACGCGGTGACCTGCGCCGCGACCGCCGTTCTGCACATGGTGCGGCCGTCGCCGGGGATCCTTTCCGAGCAGGCCGTCTACCTCGGCGCCGCCGCGCTCGCCGGAGCCGGACGGTTCCTGGTGCTGCGGCTGTTCGTCTTCGCCGATTCCGCGCCCGGTTGACCGCCGAGGTCGATCGCCGGACCTCCGTGCAACACGTGCGGCAGCGGCGAATGGATGTTCTGGTTTGATGCGGTGTGTGTCGCCACACGAACTGCGCATGTCGGTGCTCGGTGAGGTCGGGGCCGCGTTCGGGGCCCGGCCGCTGGAGCTGGGCGGGCGACGGCAACGGGCCGTGCTCGCCCTGCTGATCGTCGCCCGGGGCTCGGTCGTGACCCGGGACCGGCTGGTCGAAGGGGTCTGGGGCGGCGCGCCGCCGCGCCGCGCCGCCGCCTCGCTGCAGGCCCATGTCTCGCATCTGCGGCGCTGCCTGGAGCCGGAGCGGGCGGCGAGGGCCCGCGGGGGCGTCATCGTCAGCGAGCGGGCGGGGTACGCGCTGCGGCTGGCGCCCGACGCGGTGGACGCCTGGCGGTTCGAGGAGGCGCTGCGGTCCGCCGCCGCGCACGCCGACGCGGGCCGGCCGTCGGAGGCCGTGGCCGTCCTGGAGTCCGGGCTCGCGCTGTGGCGGGGCCCGGCCTACGCGGAGTACGCCGCCGAACCCTGGGCCCACCGGGAGGCGGCCCGCCTCGCCGACCTGCGTGAGCTGGCCCGCGAACGGCTGCTCGCCGCCCGCCTCGCCCGGGGCGAGGACGCCGTCCTCGTCCCCGAACTCGAATCCCTGGTCGTCGAGGACCCGCTCCGCGAAGAACGCCGCCGTCTTCTCGCCCTCGCCCTCTACCGCGCCCACCGCCAGGCCGACGCCCTCGACACGCTCCGTCGCGCGAGGCACCTGCTGCCCGCCGGACCCGGCACCGCCCCGGGGGCCGCCCTGCGGGATCTGGAGGCCGGAATCCTGGCCCAGGACCCTGCCCTCGACGCCCCGGCCACCGGCACCCCGGCCTCCGGCACCCCCGCCCTCGACTCCCTGGCCCGCCGGGTGCCGCACACCGCCCCGCGGACCGACCCACGGACCGACCCGCACACCGCCCCGCACACCGCCCCGCGGACCGCCCCGCGGACCGCCCCGCACACCGCCCCACGGACCGACCCACTCGTGGAGCGCGACCCCCAGCTCGCCGAGCTGCGCGACAGCCTCCGCTCGGCGCTGGACGGCAAGCCCCGCGTGGTGCTCGTCGAGGGCCCGGCCGGCATCGGCAAGAGCCGCCTGCTGGGCGAGGTCGCCGAGCTGGCGGCGGCGCGGCAGGTGACCACCTTGACCGCGACCGGCAGCCCCCGGGAGAAGGACTACGGCTACGGGGCCGTACGCCAGCTGTTCGAAAGGGTGGTGAGCGACGGCGGGGAGTCGCTCCTCGCCGGGGCCGCCGTCGCCGCGGGGGCGGTCTTCGGAGCGGTGCGCGGGCCGCAGCCGCAGAGCTTCGCGGTGCTGAACGGGCTGTACGAGCTGACGCGGCAGCTGGTCCGGACGGCAGGGCCGCTGGTGCTGGCCGTGGACGACCTCCAGTGGTGCGACAGCGGCTCGGTGCGGTACCTGGCGTATCTGGCGGGCCGCCTGGAAGGGCTGCCGGTGCTCATCGCCGTCACCCTGCGCACCGGGGAGCCGCAGCAGGGCGAGGAGTTGCCCGAGGCGCTGACGACGGACCCCTCGGTGGTGCGGATCAGGCCCACCCCGCTGACGGCGAGCGGGGTGGCCGGTCTCGTCCGCCGGACGCTCGGCGAGGAGCCGCAGGAGGAGTTCACGGCGGCCTGCCATCGCGCCACGGCCGGGAACCCGCTGCTGCTGCGCCAGTTGCTGCGGGCCCTGCACGCGCGCGGGACCCGGCCCGACGCCGCGCACAGCGGCGGGGTCGCGGAGGCCGGGGCTCAGGCCGTGTCCGGGCTGGTCCTCGGCCGGATGGCGCGGCTGCCCGCAGCGGCACGGGACGCGGCGCAGGCCGTGGCCGTGCTCGGGGACGGGGCGGCGACGCTCGCCGGGGTGGCGGCGCTCATGGCACGGCCGGAGGCGGAGTCGGCACAGGCCATCGAGCCGCTCGTCCAGGCCGAGATCCTGCGCGAGGGCCACCCCTACGCCTTCGTACACCCCCTGGTCGGGGAGGCCGTCTACCGCGAACTGCCTCCCGGAGAACGGCAGTTGTGCCACGAGCGGGCGGCCCGTGCGCTGTCCGCCGCCGGTGCGCCGCCCGAACGCACGGCGGCCCAGCTGCTGCTCGCCCCGCACCGGGGCGACCCGGACGTGGTGGAGGTCCTCCGCGCGGCGGCCCGGGAGGCCGCGGGCCGGGGCGCCCCCGACGCCGCCGCCACCTACCTCACCCGCGCGCTCGACGAACCGCCCGCCCCCGACCGCCGCCCCGAGGTCCTGCTCGACCTCGGGCGCGCCGAGATGCTCGGCAACGGTCCGGCCGCCGTGGAGCATCTGCGCCAGGCGTACGACACCCTGACCGACCCGGGGCGCAGGGCGGCCGCCGCCCTGCTGCTCGCCCGGATCCTGGTCTTCGCCGGCGGCCACGGCCAGGCGACCGAGTTCGCCCGCCGGGCGGCGGCGGAGCTGCCCGCCGGGCTGAGCGACGAACGGCAGGGGCTGCTGGCGCTGGAGCGCATCAGCGGCTTCATGCACGGCCTGGACCAGAAGCTGTGGCGGACCGTCGAGGACCCGGTGGTCGAGGGCGAGGGCCCCGGCGCCCGGATGCTCGCCGCCAACCTCGCCCGGGAGCTGGCCTCGGACGGCAGCGACCGGCCCCGGGCCGTCGCGCTCGCCCGCTTCGCCGTCGCCGACGACGTGCTCCAGGCGGCCGGGGAGGAGATGCTCTTCTACACCGCGGGCATCGTGCTGCACCTCGCCGACGAGGAGGTCGGCGGGCTCTGGGACGTCGCGGTGGCCCGCGCCGTGGAGCGCGGCTCGCTGTTCTCCGTGCTCGCCACGCACCTGTGGCGCGGCTTCACCCAGTGGCACCACGGCGACCTGCTCGCGGCGCGCCGCTCCCTGGAGACCGCGGTCGGGCAGTCGGAGATCTGGGGCCTCGCCCCGGGCGCCCCGCAGGGCCGTACCTTCCTGACCGCCGTCCTGCTCGACCTCGGCGACACCGCCGGGGCCCGCGCCTGCCTGGAGCGGATGCGCGGCTGGATCCGGGGCGCGGAGGGCCGGCGGCTGCTCGGGGAGAGCGAGGCGCGCGTGCTGAGCGCGGAGGGGCGGTACGAGGAGGCGCTGGCCGCCCTCGACGACGTACGGCACCTCCAGCCCGCCGTGGCCAACCCCGCGTGGTGGCCGTGGTCGCTGCTGCGGGTGCGGGCGCTCGCGGGCGCCGGCCGGCGGACCGAGGCGCTGGCCCTGGCCGAGGAGCAGCTGGCGGTCGCCCGCGGGTGGGGAGCGCCCAGCACGGTGGGGCGGGTGCTGCGGATCGCCGGAGAGCTGCGCGGTCCGGACGGCGGGCCCGAACTCCGCGAGGCGGTCGCCCTGTTGGCGCCCGGTCCGGCGCGCCTGGAGCACGCCCGTGCGCTGTACGCGCTCGCCGGGCACGCGCCGGAGGGGGCGTCCGCCGCCCTCCTGAGCCGGGGGCGGTCCATCGCGCGGGAGTGCGGGGCGGCGGGTCTGGTGGCCGCCATGGACGTCACGGCGGCCACGGAGGCCACGGAGACCACCGGAGACAGCCGCGCATGAAACCGGCGGTCAGGAGCAGGCGTACGTGAAACTCGTCGCCGCCGTCACCGGGTCCGGCGACAGCACTTCGAGCGTGGCGGTGGCCTTCATGGTGCCGTGGCCGTCGAAGCTCCAGCGCAGGACGACCTCGGATCTCCGGACGTTCTCGCCGACCTCCTGGTGGAGGACGGCGGAGGCCGTGCCGTCACTGCGCTTCCAGCGGTAGTCGACGGTGCCGGGGTTGCCGTCGGTCCTGAGGACGCCGGTGACGACGACCGTTTTCGCACAGCGGCCGACCTCGGGCGCGGTGACCGTGGCCCCCACCACGTGCAGCGGTGACCGGGCCGCCGTGCAGGAGCGCATGCCGAGTACGACGGCCACCACGACGGCGACCACCACCAGCAGCGACGGCAGCTCGCGCCGCCACCACGGCCGACGGCGCCGGACGGTCGCCCCCGACGGGCCTTCCGGGGGGAGCGTGCCCCGCCAGATGCCCGTCGCACGGTCGTCGGCCGTGCCCTGCGTACCGGGCACCCCGGGCCCGAAACGGGTCTCCCCCTCGGCCGCGATCGCCGCCGGTCCCGCTCCCGCCGCCGAAGGCGGGAGGTGCAGCGTCGCGGCCGGTTCCGCCGGCGGGAGGGTGACCGTGAGATCGGGGTCGTCGGGGCGGGGGCGGGACGCCGCCGGATCGGTACGGACGAACCGCAGTCGGGGGTCCTCGGGAGGTGTGCTCATCGGGGCGGGTCGCAATCGACGGGGGCCGCGGTGGCCTGGAAGGAACCGTTGCCCGAGTCGGCGGCCGGGTCGGTGGTGACCCTGACACCGAGGTAGGCGTCGCGCGTCGGGATGGCGAAGGCGTGGGTGTAGCGGCCCGAGATCTGCGTCTTCCCCTGGGGCAGCGCGACCGGGTCGGTGGCCACGACGGTCCCCACCACACGGGGCGAGTCGCCGGTGTACCAGCTGAGATAGAGCGTGCCGTCGGCGGCGCCGTCCGTCGTCACGCTCACGGAGGCCACGATGGTGCAGGCTGCCGACATCGGCCCGACCACGTTGATCTGCACGGACTTCACGTCGAGGGTCGGCGCGGGCGGCGCGGAGGTGCTGCCGCCGCTCGTGGAGCCGCCGGACGTCGTCGTGGCGCCGCCGCTCGTCGTCGTACCACCGCCGCCCGTGGAGCCGCCACCCGTCGTGGTCGTGCCGCCGCCTGAGGTGCTGCCACCGGAAGTGCCGCCACCCGCGGTTCCCGAGCCGCCCGTGGTGGTCGTGCCGCCACCGGTGCCGGCCGTACCTCCCGTGCCACCGCCCGTGCCACCGGAGGCGGACCCGGCGGGCGAGGCGCTGTCGCCGTCGGACGCCGACGCCGACGCGGAGGGCGACCCGCTCGCCGAGGGCGACGAGGAACCGTCCGACGCCGAGGGGCTCCCTTCGGGGGAGCCGTCCGACCCGCTCGGAGCGGTCCCGTCGCCGGATCCGTCCGGTCCCGTACTGGATGCGGACCCGGCGTCGTCCGTCCTGTGGTGCCCGGCGCCCGCGCCCGTGGCGACCGCCGTCGCCGCGATCCCGCCGACCACCAGCACGACCCCTGCCGTCAGTCCGGCCAGCATCCTCCGGCTCCGGCGGGGCATCCGGCGGGCGCCCGCCCCGAGGGTGGTCGTGGCCAGGGCCGTCGTACCCGAGGCGGCACCGTCCGCCGTCGGGAAGGAGAGGAAGAACAGGGCGGCGAGCGCGGCGAGTTCGCGCCGGCCGCGCTCCTCCCACTCCTCGCCGTAGGCGGTCCCCGCGACGGCTTCGAGCTCCGCGACGAACGCCGCCGCGCTCTCCGGGCGCTCCTCGGGGGTCTTGGCCAGGCCCCTGCGGATCAGCGGGCGCACCGGCTCGGGAGCCAGCTCGTCCGGGATCGGCGCCTCGATGTGCTGGATCGCCAGCTCGGCCAGCGTCTTGCCCGGGTAGGGCTTCGTGCCGGTCAGGCACTCGAAGAAGGTCGCCGTCGCCGCGTACACGTCGGTCGCCGGTGCGGCCGCGCCGCCGGTCCACTGCTCGGGTGCCATGTAGGTCGGGGTGCCGGAGGCGTTCGCGGCCACCCCGCTCTGCACGGCGATGCCGAAGTCCACGAGCTTGGACGAACCGTCGGCGGCGACCAGGACGTTGTCCGGCTTGTAGTCGCGGTGCACGACCCCCGCCGCGTGCGCGGCCGCGAGGCCGAGCAGCGAGCCCCTGAGGACGACGAGCGCGGCCTCGGGGGTGGTGGCGCCGTGCTCCCGCAGCAGCTTGCGCAGCGGGACGCCGTCCACGAGTTCCATGACGATGGCGGCGCCGCGCGGGCTCTCGACGTACTCGTACAGCTCCACGACATGGGGGGAGCGGAGCTCGCCCAGCAGCCGGGCCTCGGCGCGGAACACCTCGCGGAAGGTCGGGTCGTCACGGAGCTGGTCGGCGAGGTACTTGATCGCCACCCGGGTGCCGGTCGTGTCGTGCGTGGCCAGGACCACGCGCCCGCTGGCCCCGGAGCCCAGCTCTTTCTCCTGTGTGTAGCCGGAGACCGCCCACTGGTCCCCGGCGCGTGTCGCGTCGCCCATGTCCTTCGCCCCCCGGCCCGTCCCCCGGACCGCCCCCGTCGGTTGGTCGCGGTGCGTGTGCTGTGTGCTCTGTGCTCTGTGCTCTGTGCCGCGTGGTGTGTCTGGTTCGTGGTCGCGGTGTGCCTGTTTCGTGCGCGGAACGGATGATGCGCCATCGGTCTTGCGAACCGCTTGCAAGCCGATCGCAAGTCGGCCGTCGGATTCTCGTCCCGACCGTGCGTCGTACGCCGGTCACGCAGGGGGGAATCGGCGTACGACGCCGTCTTGCACGCTCTCCCCACCGGCCAGCGCGTGCAGGGACCGCCGGGCACGCGCGTACTCGAGGCGGGCCGGGCCGTCGGCCAGCAGGGCGAGCGCCTCGCGGAGTTCGGGTCCGCCGTCCGGACCGCGTGCCTCGCCGCACAGCCGCAGCACCCGGCCGACGGTGCCGGGCGCGCCCCACCGGCGGGCCAGCGACAGCTGCTCCCGCGCCAGCCGTTCGGCCCGGTCCCGCTCCCCCAGCCCGGTCAGCGCCCGTACCCGCAGCAGATCCCCGTCCCACCACACCGGGTTCACCACGTCCGGCTGGAGATGCCGTACGCCGTCCAGCGCCGCCAGCGCCGGTGCGTACCGGCCTTCGGCGATCAGCACCCGCGCCTCGCTCTCCCCACGCAACCGCGCCCCCTCGGCGCCCTTGGCGCTCGCCCTCATCCGTTCCAGGCAGGCACGCGCGCCGGCGATGTCCCCGAGGTCCAGCAGCACCCCGGTCAGGAACGCGCGGCACTGCGGGGCACCGGGCGTGACCCCCCACGCGCCGAACTGTTCGAGCGCGGTCCCGAGTGACCGGCGGGCCTGGTGCAGCTCGCCGTGCCGCCACTGCGTGAACCCGTTCCACAGGTGCGCCGAGAGCGTCCCGACCAGCGACCCCCGCTGCCCGGCGTAGGTCAGCGTCTCGTCCCACAGCAGCCTGACGTCCTCGTCGGCCAGGTGCAGGACGACGCCCGCCGTGCACCACGAGAGCACCCTTCCGCCGCGCAGCAGCACCCGGTCCGTGAGCGCGAACCGGGCCGCGGCGACGGCCGCCGCGCGGTCGAGCCCCCACGCGGTGGCGTCCCTCGCCGCCTCGGCGGCGAGCATGCGGGCGCCGGGCCCGTCCCCGACGGGAGGCGGCACCGGGACGTCCGTGCCGCCGGTGCCCACGGTGTACAGCCCGTGCGTGAAGGCGCCGAGCCGCGCCAGGGCCACGAGCCCCTGCCGCTCGTCGTCCGTGCCGTCGACCCCGCCGTCGACCCCGCCGTCGACCCCGCCGTCGGCGGCACCTTCCGTGGCGGTCCGCCCGGTGGGCAGCTCCGTGGCCGCCCGGGCCGCGAACTCGGCCGCCTCGCCGGGCCTGCCGGTGTAGATCAGGGTCTGTGCGAGCAGGCACGCGGCGTCGACGCGCGGGGGCGACGACGTCTCGTACGCCTCCCGCAGGTGCCGGGCCGCCGCGGGCCCGTCGACGAGTGCCTCGGCCCGCCCCAGTTCGAGGAGCACCTCGGGGCGGACGTCCCGCGCGGGCGGCTCCAGCAGCGCGCGGGTGAGCAGGGTGGCGGCCGCGTCGTGCGCGCCGCGGGCGGTCGCGCGGGCCGCGGCGGTGCGCAGGACGCCGACCGCCCAGGGGTCGCCCCGGTAGGGGACCAGGAGCAGATGCGCGGCGGTCCGCTCCTCGGCCGCACCGGCACGGTCGAGGAGCCTGGCCGCCCTCTCGTGCAGGGCCGGACGCTCGGCCGGCGGCACCGTCCGCAGTACGGCCTCGCCGGCCAGGGGATGGACGAAGGCCAACGGGTACTGGTCACGGACCACTTCCGCCCGTACCAGGGCCGCCGTCGCCGTGGCCACGTCCTGCTCGGACAGGTCCGTGAAGGCGGCGACCGCCGGCAGCGAGGCCCCGCCGTCACCGCTGCCACCGTCACCGCCGTCACCGCCGTCACCGCCGTCCACGCTGCCGCCGTCGAGAACCGCGACCGCCCGCACGACGGCCATGGCGGCGGACGGCAGCCGGTCCACCGCGGTGAGGACGAGGTCGGAGACGGCACGGACGCCGGACTCCGCCACGGTGCGCGGGTCCGCCCCCGCCCCCGCCCCTGCCCCCGCCGTCTCCAAGGCCCCGAGCACCTGGGTCAGCAGCAGCGGCAGACCGGCCGAGACCCGTCGGCAGGCACGTACGACCTCCTCGTCCGCCGTGCCGCCGAGCAGCCGGCGTACCAGCCGGGCGACGCCCGCCGCGCTCAGCGGCTCGGGCCGGATGTGCACCACCGTCGGGTCCTGCGCGAGGTCGGCCAGCACCTGCTCGCTCTCGCTCCGGGCAGGGGGCTCCCCGGCGCGCAGCGCGGTGACGACGAGGATCGGCAGGTTCTGGACACGCGGCAGCAGATGGGCCAGGAACCGCAGGGACGCCGTGCCGCACGCCTGGAGGTCGTCCACGAGGAGGAGCAGCGGCCGTCGTCCCGGGTGGTCGTCGGTGACCAGGCGCTCGACGATCCGGTAGAGCCCGTGCAGGACGTCGAAACCGTCGGCCCCGTCGGCCCCGTCGGCGGTCCGCCCGTCCACAACCGGCGTGACCGTGGCCGTGCCCGTGCCCGTGCCCGTGGCAGTGCCCGTGGCCGACAGCGTGCCGTCATGCCCGGCGGCCACCGCGTCGAGCAACCGGCGCACGACGTCGTGGGGATGGCGGGGGCGGCTACCTGGGGAGGCCTCCGCACCCGTGCAGGCCTCCCCACCCCCACCGACGTCCAGCACCCGTACGCCCCACTCCCTGCCCAGCCGCCCCGCCTCCGCCAGCAGTGCGCTCCGGCCGATCCCTGCCGGGCCGCGCACGCATACCAGCCCGCCGTGGCCCGCGACCGCGTCCGCCAGGCAGTGCCGCAGCTCGGCCAACTCCTTTTCCCGGTCGACGAGTTGGCCGAACCCGCCCGCGTCCCCGGACGCAGCGGCGGGCACGGGCTGCGCGGACGGCAGGGCGGCGGCGGGACGCGGCGCGTGGGACAGGATCTCGGCCTCGATGCCGCGCAGCGCGGGGCCGGGGTCGATGCCCAGCCGGTCGGCGAGGGTGCGGCGGGCGCGGCGGAGCACGGAGAGGGCGTCGGCCTGCCCATGGGCGCGATGGTGGGCGAGGGCCAGCAGGGACCAGCGTTCCTCGCGCAGGGGCTGTCCGGCGACCAGGTCCTCGGCCTCGGCGAGCAGCGCCTCGGTGTGCTCCCCGCACTCCAGGCGGGCGGCCAGTAACTGTTCCCGTACCACCTCACGCAGTTCTTCCAGGCGCGCCGCCTCCGCCCGTGCCCACGGCCCGTCCGCGAACCCGGCGAAGGCCGGGCCCCGCCAGAGGCCGAGCGCCTCGGTGAGCAGGGCCGTCCTCCGCGCCGGCGGCTCGGCCTGCCCGGCCTGTCTGAGCAGCGCTTCGAACCGCCAGGCGTCGACCTGGTCCGCGGCGAGACGGATCGCGTAACCGGCGCCTTCCCACACGATGACACCGCTGCGGTTGCCGGCCGGCCGGGCCGGTTCCAGTTCCCTGCGCAGCCGCGAGACGTACGCCTGCAGGGCGCCGACCGCGCTCGGCGGCGGTCCCTCGCCCCACACCGCGTCGATCAGCCGGTCGCCGGTGACCACGGCGCCCCGAGCCAGCACCAGCAGCGCGAGGACCGCGCGTGGCCGGGGCCCGCCGAGGCTCAGGGCCCGCCCGTCGTGGGTCACGGTCAGACCGCCGAGGACACCGACCCGGAGCCCGGCGGCCCCGCGGGGCTCGGGTCCCGGGGGGCTCGGTCTCGGCCCCTCTCCGTCGTCGGCGTGTTCCATACGTCCCCACTCGCTGTCGGCCGTACAACCGATTGGACCATGCCGGGAAGCCGATGGACATGCCCTGTTCGTATCGGTATGGCCGTGAGTCCGTGACGCGGGAAGCACGGAGGCGCCCGGAGACATCACGTCTCCGGGCGCCTTGCGAGGGCCGAACCGAACCCAGCCCCTACGAAAGGATCTTGTAGCCGCTCCAGCCGCTCGCGATCTTCACCCGCGCGCCGAACGAGCCCTTTCCGTCGCCGCTGTTGCGCCACAGGTTGCCGCCGGTGTCGCGGGAGACCAGGTCCGGCCTGCCGTCGTCCGTGATGTCGCCGACCCCGACGACCGCGTTGTACGAGCCGCCCCAGTTCGACAGCACCTTGACGCGGGCCGCGAACGTGCCGTCGCCCTTGCCGTTGTAGCGGTAGACGTTGTCGGAGGTGTCCTGGGCCAGGAGGTCGGGCTTGCCGTCGCCGGTGATGTCACCGACCCCGACGATCTTCTTGTAGCCCTTCCAGTTGTCGTAGAGCCTGACCCGGGCGGAGAGCTTGCCGGTGCTCGTCCCCTTGTAGAGGTAGACCGCTCCGGTGGAGGAGTTCCGCGCGATCAGGTCCGGGCGACCGTCACCGCTCACGTCGCCGGGCGAGGTGAGCGCGTTGTACTGCGTCCAGCCGCCGGTCGAGAGGGTCGTGTACGACGTCGACGGCTTGACCGCCTTCCCGCAGCCCGGCTTGTACAGCCGCAGCGCGCCGCTGCTGTAGCGGACGAGGACGTCGTTGCAGCGGTCGCCGCTGAGGTCGCCGAAGGGGATCGCCGTGACGGTCTTCGGCCAGCCGGTGCCCGTGTACTTGTCGCCGAGCTTGCCCGTCCCCGTACCGCTGTGGAAGGTCAGCCCGCCCGAGGAGTTCAGGGTGAGCAGGTCGCCGCGGCCGTCCGGGCCATCCGGGCTGACGAAGTCGCGGCGCACCGCGGCCCCGCGCTCCAGGAAGCCGTCGCCGCTGATCACGGTGTCCGGCGTGGCGGTGCCGAGGCCGGTCGCCTTCAGGGTCCAGGTGAACTCGCCGTTGGGGAAGTAACTCCCGCTCGCCGTCTTCCCGTTCCAGGTCGCCGACACCCGGGCCGCGGTCGCGCCGCCGACGAGGGTGCGGGTGGCCTTGCCGTTCGCGCCGCTCTGGACCGAGGTGAGGGTGAGCGACCAGGAGGTGGCCGGGCGGGACAGCACCCAGGCGCCCTCGAAGGGCATTCCGGGGTCCACGTAGCTGCCGGCCGACGTCTCGAAGGCCGTCACGGCGGACGGGGCGATGCCCGTGGTGGTGACGTGGGTGCGCTCGTAGTCGTCGAACCAGGCGACCAGACCGGTGTACTCGTCGACCGTCCAGCGGTAACGGCGGTCCACGGTCAGGCCCTTGTCGGCCAGGCCGGAGGCGATCGTGCGGGTGGTGCCGGTGGCCGCCTCGGTGCGGACGAGCGTGTCCGCGCCGTGGTCGTGGCGGACGGTGAAACCGTCGCCGAGCAGCACGTCGCCGGGGGTGACCGCCGTCGCCGTACCGGCCCTGGTGTCGTACACGCCCGCCGAGTCCGTCCCGCAGGCCCAGTACACCCAGCGGCCCGCCGCCTGGAGTTCGCTCGGCACGCAGGCCAGGCCCGGGACGGTCACCGTGGTGAGCGTCTTCGCCAGCGGGATGCTGTACGAGGTGAGCTTGCCGGCGGTGGTGGTGGCGCTCCACAGGGTGGAGCCGTTCAGGGCGGCGGCGCGCACGGACCGCTTCAGCTTCTGGCCCTGGCCGAACTCGCCGACGTACTGCGCCGGGCTGGTGCCGCCGGAGTCGAAGACCGCGTACTTGTCGGAGACGTCGACGATGTGGCCGCCCTGGCCGCCGAAGTCGAGGTCGTTGCCGCCGAGTTCCACCAGCCGGTCGTCGCCGAGGCTCTCGCCCTCGTCGGTGCCGCCGTTCGCGTCGAGGTAGACGTCCCGGGCGTCGAGGTTCCCCCACAGCGCCGAGCACGTGGTGCCCTCGTACGGGCAGAGGGCCTCGTAGATCGAGCCGCTCGCCGTGGCCTCGGACGCCGTCAGGGTGGCGGAGCCGTCGGTGGTGAGGGTGCGCACGGACGTGGTGTCCGCGGTGGCGTTCGGGTCGTCCTCGGCGACCCGCAGGCGGCCGCGGCTGAGCGCGATGCCCGTCTTGGCGTTCTCCAGCGCCGGGGACTGCTGGACCTTCGTCAGCTGCGGTGTGCCGTCCGCGGCCTGGCTCACCCGGCGCACCCACCAGTCGGTGGCGTCGGTGCCGCCGGTGACCAGCGCGCTGCCGTCCCCCGCGGCCAGTGTGTACGCGCCGGCGCTCGCCAGCAGGGTCTGCTGCACCGAGGGGTCGTCCACATCGACCGCGAGCAGCTGGGAGCCGAGCGCGTTGGAGGACAGCGGCAGCAGCAGCCAGTCGCCGACCAGGACCGGGTCGCCGTCGAGGGTGCCCGGGTTGGCGGGCAGCGTGACGACCTGCTCGGCGGCGGTGAGGTCGGTGCGGGACTTCAGGTGCAGCTCGGCGGTGCCGGACTGGTACCAGCCGATGCGGTCCTCGCTCATCACGTAGTGCGAGGCGTAGGTGGCGTCGGTGAACACGGTGGTACTCACGGCCGACGCGATGTCGGTGTAGTGGAGCGTGCCGAAGGTGCTCTCCGACACGAACACACCGGCGGGGTCCGCGGCGAGCACGTCCTCACTCCCGACGTTCGTCGCGTCACCGGTGACCTTGCGGGTGCGCCACTCGCCGTCGACCTTGTCGATCAGGGAGTTGGTGGTGACGATCGTGTCGCCGGCGAGGGCCCGGTAGTAGCCCTGCCCGTACTGGGTGGAGCCGTTCCAGCTCACCTTCTTGGAGGTGGCCGTCGCCGGATCCCACAGGGTGGCGTACGCGTCGTTGGCCGTGGTCGGCAGGGCGACCAGGTCGCTGTCCGAGCCGTACCAGGCGTGACGGCAGGCGGAGCCGATGCTCGTGCAGCCGGTGCCCGGGGTGTAGACGCCGGCGGCGTTCTCGACGGTGACGGTCTTCCCGGTCGTGTAGTCGGTCCACAGCAGTCCGGTCCTGCCGGTCTGCCGGTGCAGGAAGCCGGTGTCGCCCGCGACGTACGGGCGGTCGGTGCGTGGTGTGGTCGAGCTGGGGTCGACCAGTGTGATCGCCGTGGTGTCGGTCTCGGCCGCTTCCGCGGAGCCGCCGCTCTCCGACAGGACGGCGACGGACGCGGCCACGACGGCGACCGCGAGCGAGGAGACGGCGGCGGCCAGACCGCCCCGTCTCAGGGCGTGTCTGCCCACGTGAAGTTCCCTCCCCTGCGAGGGTCCCCGCCCTCGCACAAGTGGCCGGATCTTACCTGATCCTTACCGAGGGGCGGTGACGGCAAGGGGCCGCCCGACACGACGGAGTCCCGCCGTGGCTCTCGAAGCTCTCGAAGCACGGGAAACGGCGCATGCCGTCAGCGCGTCTCCCACAACCTCACTGTCCTGTCGACGCCGCAGCCGGCGAGCAGCCGTCCGTCCGGACTGAACGCCAGACCCAGCACGGCCTTGCGGTGGCCGGTGAGATGGACGGTCGCGGTCAGGTGCATGGGGTCGGTGACGTCCCACAGGGTCACGATCGCGTTCTCGCATCCGGAGGCGAGCAAACGGCCGTCCGGGCTGAACGCCACCGCGTACATCTGCCCGGTGCCCCCAAGGCGGGCCAGGGGAAGGGTGCCGGTGTCCGTCCGCACGGGATGCGCCGGGTCGGTGACGTCCCACACCATGACGGCTCCTTGCTGCCACGACCCGTAGGTGCCGGAGACAACGCCCAGATCCCCGCTGGCGGTGGCCAGCAGCCGCCCGTTCGGGCTGAATCCCACCGAATGAACGGCAGGCGCGCCGCCCGAGGTCAACGACTTGAACCAGTCGCGGGCCTGCGGTCGGACGGCGGCGGTGCGGACCGGATGCGTCGGATCGCCGACGTCCCACAGGACTGCGGTGTCCTTGTCGCCGTCGGAGCCCGTGGCCAGTAACCGTCCGTCCGGACTGAACACCACCGTCCTGACGGGACCCGACCGCCAGGCATGCCGATGGTTGGTGACAGTGGTGCCCGGGCTCGGCCGTGCCGGGTCGGTGATGTCCCAGATGACCACTCTGCGGTCGCTGGCGCAGGCGATGAACCGTCCGTCCGGACTGAAACCCACCGCGTGGACGCCGCCTTGCCGCCAGCCGTCGCGGGACAGCCAGCCGGGGCGTTCATGGACCAGGGGCACCGGCCGGGTCGGGTTCGCCCGGTCCGTGACGTCCCAGAGGAGCACGCTCCAGTCGGTGCTTCCGGACGCCAGCAGCCGTCCGTCCGGGCTGAACGCCACGGCGTTGACCGCTCTGCGATGGCTGGTGAGTGCGGCGGCCCGGATCGGGCGGGACACGTCCGTGACGTCCCAGAGGGCCACGGTCCTGTCGCTGCTTCCGGACGCCAGCAGCCGCCCGTCCGGGCTGAACGCCACCGCGTTCACCGCTCTGCCGTGCCCGCTGAGGGTGGCGGCCGCCCCCCGCGACGGAGGCGGCGACGGCCGTCCCAGGAATGCCATGGTGCAGTCTCGCGCGATCCGGAATCCCGGGGAAGGCGGACGACCGACGTCCGCTTTCCGGCACTGTCCTGCGGCCCCGGGACCGGAACCTGCGCTCGTCCGTCCCGACACCGTGCCCGCGCTGACGGCCCCGGTCGCGAGGCTGCCGGGACGGCCGGCGCAACCACTGCGCGGCTGAACGCCGGCCGTTCCGAGCGGGGCGGCGCCGCGGGATCAGGCGCGATAGGCGACGTTCGCCATCATCCCGGCCTGGCCGTGGTAGGCGTTGTGGCAGTGCAGCATCCACTGACCGGGGTTGTCGGCGTCGAAGAACACGGACAGCCTCGTCCTCGGCAGCACGATCGCGGTGTCCTTGCGCGGTCCGGAGTCGCCGAGTTGGAAGGTGTGGCCGTGCAGGTGCATCGGGTGCCACATGTCGGTGTCGTTGACGAAGTCGAGCCGTACGCGCCGGCCCTGCTCGACGAGGATCGCGTTCGCCTGGGGATGCTTCATGTCGAACCGCTTGCCGTTGACGGCCCAGTCGTACCTCATCATGCCGCCGGTCAGCCTGATCCGGTGCGTCACGTCGGTCCTGGCCGTCCTCAGGCGCGCCTCGTCGCCGGCGCGCAGCCGGGACGCGCTCATGATCACGCCGTCGAGTTCCTTCGGGCGGACGGTCGCCGCCGGCCCGCTCCCCGCCCCCGTACGCACCAGGGCCAGGCCGCTCGCGTTCTTGCCCTCGGCCAGGGCGACGAGCGGGAAGACGCCGTCGCCGAGGGTGACGAGGACGTCGTACCGCTCGCCCATGCCGACCAGCAGGGCGTCCACCTCCTGGTGCCGGACGGGGAAACCGTCGGTGTGGGTGATGGTCATCCTGTGGTCGCCGAGCGCCACGCGGTAGGCGGTGTCCGAGCCCGCGTTGACGATCCGCAGCCGGACCTTCCGGCCCGGCTTGCCGGTGTAGACGTCCGGGTCTGCGGCCACCCGGCCGTTGACCAGGTGGTACGGATACCTCACGTCCCCGGCGTCGCCGCCGAGCAGCTTGCTGGTGGCGCCCATGAGCATGAACCTCGTCGACATGCCGCCGTCGGAGGAGGCAGAGGCCGTGGGGGAAGGGGACGGAGAACCGGAGCCGCCGCCCGTGTCCGTCCCGCCCGTGTCCGTCCCGCCCGTGTCCATCCCACTCATCCCACTCATGCCCCTCATGTCACTCATCCCGCCCATGCCACCCATGCCGTGCTCCAGCTCGGCGTAGACCTCGTCGGGGGTACCGGTGACACCGTCGACCCAGTCGTCGAGGAGGACGACCCACTCGTCGTCGTAGGCGAGGGGCTCCTTGGGGTCCTCGACGATCAGGGGGGCGTACAGGCCGCGGTCGAGCTGGACGCCGACGTGGGGGTGGAAGAAGTACGTTCCCGGGGCGTCGGCGACGAAGCGGTACGTGAACGTGGAGCCGGCCCGGACGGTCCGCTGGGTGGCGGGCGGCACGCCGTCCATGTCGTTGCGCAGGGCGATGCCGTGCCAGTGGACGGACGTACCGGTCTTGCCGGGGAGCTGGTTGGACAACTCGGCGGCCAGGGTGTCGCCGACGGACAACCGGACCTCCCGGCCCGGGGTGCGGCCGTCGAAGGCCCAGGTCCGGGGCGTGACACCGGCGCCGAGGTCGATCACGGCGGATGCCGCGGTCAGAGTGAGCCGGTGCTCCCGGCCGGTGCCGCGGCGCTTCTTCTCGGCGGCGGCGACGGCCGGGCCGGACGGGTCGACGAGGGCGGCCGAGCCGCCGGAACCGGAGCCGCTGCTGCACGCGGCGAGCGCGCCGGCACCCGCGGCGCCCAGCCCGGCGAGCAGGACGGAGCGACGGTCGATGCTGTTCATGGGGTGGTGTCCTCTGCTGCAAGAAGCCGATGTGGTCGCGGAGGGACGGCACATCGCGCGCCGTCCGGCGCGGCCTAGATACGCAGTTGGGAGAGGACGGACAGGTCGGGCGGGGCGCGGCCGGTCGCGGCGGCACCGGGCACCCGCCCGGCGGCGGCCTGCCGCAGCTTCGCCAGCGGGTCGAACGCCGTCCGGTCGGGTGCGGCGAGCTGGACGGAGTCGACGCCGGCCGCGCTGCAGTGCTGCATGCCCGGCATGGCGCCGGTGCAGGTGCAGTCGTCGGCGCTGTGGGCGGTGGCGCCCGGGAGGGACGGTGCCGTGCCGGGCGGCATCGCGTGTGCCGCGTTCATCGGGCCGGACATGGCGGCGGAGTCCATCGCGGGCGTCCCGTGGTGGGCGAACACGGCCAGCACGACGCACAGGGTGAGGAACACCCCGTACGTCCAGCGGACGGCTGTGCCGCCGCGAGCTGCCCGGATCGTCATACGCTCCGCCCGTCGCCGTGATGGACAGCTGACACATTACCCCCAGGGGGTACCGAGGCGCGGCGCCGGGGCACTGATCCGGGTGCGGGGCACCACGCCCACAGAATACCGCTGGGGGTATCTCTCCGCCGACCGGGAGACGGCCGGAGCGGGGCGGCCGGCGGCTGCCTTCGCCGGGATCCCGGGGCCGCTCGGCGTCCACCCGTGAAGGACTGGGGTGTCACCACGGTTCGAGCGCGCCGGGAACCGGGTTGAGTGAGGCGCCGCAGGAACGACACGTCGTCACGCAGGAGGGCCGAGCCATGACCGCCGCCCCGATCCCCGTCTACTTCATCCACGGGCTGTGGCTGCACAGCGCCTCCTGGCAGCCGTGGACCGACCTGTTCCGTCAGGAGGGCTACGACCCGTCCGCCCCGGGCTGGCCGGGCGACCCCGACACCGTGGCCGATGCCCGGGCGAACCCGGAGAGCATCGCCGACCACGGCATCGACGACGTCGTCGAGCACTACGCGGCGCTGATCGCCGAACTGCCCGCGCCGCCCGTCCTGATCGGTCACTCGTTCGGCGGGATGATCGCGCAGAAGCTGCTCGGCCAGGACCGCGCCGCGGCGGCCGTCGCGATCGACGCCGCGCAGATCAAGGGCGTCCTGCCGGTGCCGCTGTCCGCGCTCAGGGCCACGCTCCCGGTGTTCAAGAACCCCGCGAACAAGCGCCGTGCGGTGTCCCTGACCTCGGAGCAGTTCCGGTTCGCCTTCGGCAACGCGATCTCCGAGGAGGAGTCCGCGGAGCTGTACGAACGCTGGACCATACCCGCGCCGGGCAAGCCGCTCTACGAGGCGGCCTCGGCCAACTTCAACCCGCACTCCCCGGCGAAGGTCGCCACCGGGAACTCCGGGCGGGGCCCGCTGCTGCTGATATCGGGCGGCAAGGACCACACCGTTCCCGAGACCGTCACCCGCGCCACCCTCAAGCAGTACCGGCACTCCGACGCCGTCACCGACATCATCAACTTCCCCGACCGCGGGCACTCCCTGACCATCGACAGCGGCTGGCACGAGGTCGCCGAGACGGTCCTGGCCTGGCTGGGCCGGCAGAACCTGGGGGCCGCGGGATGACGTCCGACGCTTCCGGACCCGGCGGCTTCGATCCAGGTCTGGCGGGGCAGAGCGCCGTGGTCACCGGGGCCGGGCGCGGGATCGGCCTGGCGGTCGTCGAGGCCCTTCTCGGCGCCGGCGCCCGCGTCGTCGCCGGTTCGAGAAGTCGTACGGACGGCCTCGACTCCCTGGTCAAGGGCGGTGCCGAACTCACCGTCGTGGAGCTGGACCTGACCGAGCCCGACGCCCCGGCCGCGCTGGTCGCGGAGGCGGTCGCCGGGTACGGCGGTGTCGACGTGCTGGTGAACAACGTCGGCGCGGTGCGGCCACGGGTGGACGGCTTCCAGGCCGTCTCCGACGCCGACTGGGACTGGGCGTTCACGATCAACTTCATGACCGCCGTGCGGGCCACCCGGGCCGCGCTGCCGCACCTGATCGCGAGCGGCGACGGACGGATCGTCACCGTCTCCTCGGTCAACGCCCGCCTGCCCGATCCGCTGGTCATCGACTACAGCGCCGCCAAGGCGGCGCTGACGAACTTCTGCAAGGCCCTGTCCAAGCAGGTCGGTCCCCAGGGCGTCCGCGTCAACACGGTGAGTCCCGGGCCGGTCGAGACCGCGCTGTGGCGGGGTGCGGGCGGCGTCGCCGACACCGTCGGCCGGTCGCTGGGCGTCGATCCGGGCGAGGTGGCGCGCAACGCGGCCGGGGCGGCGGTCACCGGCAGGTTCAGCACCCCTGCCGAGGTCGCCGGCCTCGTGCTCCACCTGGCGAGCCGGCGCTCGGGGAACACCACCGGCGCGGACTTCGTGATCGACGGAGGCATGACCGACTCCCTCTGACGCGCGCCCTCCGACGAACCGTCGGCTCGATCTCGAACAGCGGTTCGTTGCATCCTGGTTTCCTCCTCAGATCGCCGGCCGCGGCGCAGTACCCTGATCTTCCGGGCAGCCCGAGCACGAGGGCCCGGGCGATGGGGGGATCGTGGAGCTCATCGGCCGGTCCGATCAGCTGGATCTGCTGCGCCGGCTGCTGGCCGAGCCGCGCGGCCACGGGAGCGCGGTGCTGTTCCGCGGGGCCCCCGGCATCGGGAAGACCGCGCTGCTCACCGAGACCGCCGCGCTCGCCGAGCGGCTCGGCTACCGGGTGCTGAGCACCAGCGGTGTCGAGGCCGAGAGCGACATCCCCTATGCCGGTCTACAGCTCGTCCTGCGCCCGTTGGGCGCGGCGGCCGCCCAGCTCGCCGCGCCGCACCGGCAGGCCCTGGACACCGCTCTCGGGCACGCCGAGGCCGGTGTCCCCGATGTCTTCCTGGTGGGTCTGGCGGTGCTCAACCTCCTGGCCGACGCGGCCGCGGTCGCGCCGGTGCTGGTCCTGGCCGACGACGTCCAGTGGCTCGACGACGCCACGGCCGGCGTCCTCGCCTTCGTGGCCCGCAGGATCGGCACGGAGCCGGTGGTCATGGTGGGAGCCGCCCGCGACGGCTACCGGTCGCGGCTGAACCCCGACGAACTCACCTCCGTGGTCCTGGACCCGCTCACGGACGGCCAGGCCACGGAGCTCCTGGCGGACCGCGCCCCGGACCTGCGTCCCACCACGCACCGCCGGCTCCTGGCCGAAGCGGCCGGGAACCCCCTGGCCCTGACCGAACTGTCGCGCACCCTCGGCGCGTCCGCAGACCCGCACATCTCCCGGCTGCCCCTCACCGAGCGGCTCGAACGGGCCTTCACCGACCGCCTGGAGACCCTGCCCGACAGCACCCGCGACCTGCTGCGGATCGCGGCCCTCGACGACAGCCCGTCGCTCCCCGAGATCTACCGCGCGACCCGGGAGCTGACCGGTACGACGGCCGGAGCCGCGGAACTCGACCCGGCCGTGCGCGCCCGGCTCGTCCAGGTCGTCGGCACCGAACTGCGGTTCGGGCATCCGCTGATGCGGTCGGCGATCCACCAGACCATGCCCACCGAGGTCCGGCACGCCGCGCACACCGCCCTCGCCGCCGTGCTCGACGCGGACCCGGACCGGCAGCTACGGCACCGGGCCGCGGCGACCGACCGCCCGCAGGAGACGGTCGCCGCCGCGTTGGAGGACGCCGCGCACCGGGCCGCCCGCCGCGGCGGCATCGCGGCGGCCGTCACGGCCCTCGAACAGGCCGCCGCGCTCAGCGAGGACACCGACCGCCGAGCCGAACGGCTGCTGCGCGCGGCCGACTTCGCCGTCGAACTGGGCCGCCCCGAGACCGTGACCCGGCTGCTGGACCAGGCGCTCACCGGGCCGCTGTCGCGGCGGCAGCACGCCACGGTCGTCTGGCTGCGCGGCAGCTTCGACGAGGGGCTGCGCAGCCACTCGTCCGGCGCCGTCTCCCTGACGGCACTCGCCGAGGAGATCGCCGCGGAGGACCAGGCGCTGGCGCTGCGGATCCTGTGGAGCGCCGCGCAGTTGTGCTTCTGGTCCGAACCGGGCGAGGAGGGCCGCCGCCGGGTCCTGCTGGCCGTGGAGCGGATGGGACTGGACGAACTCGATCCGTGGCGGCTGGCCGTCTGCGCCTACGCCGCGCCGGTCGACCGCGGCGGGTACGTCCTGGACCGGGCCCGGCACGTCACGCCGAAGGAGGGCGACGACGGGCGCGCCTACCGCATGCTCAGCACCGCCGCGCTCCTCGCCGGCGGCTTCGACCTGGCCCGGGTGTACTCGGCGGCCGGCGGCGCGCCGCTGCGCGCCCAGGGACGCCTGGGGCTGCTGGCCCGTACGGTCGGCGCGGACGCGTGGAGCGCCCTGGTGACCGGCGACCTCGGTGCGGCGATCGCCGCGACCGAGGAGTCACGGAGACTGGCGCGCGAGACCAGCCAGACCACGATGTACGGGCTGATGACCGCCACCGCGGCCAAGCTGGCCGCGCTGCGCGGCGAGGTGGACGCCGCCCTGCGGCTGGCCGAGGAGGCGGAGGAGATCGGGCTTCCGGTCGGGGCGCGTCCGGTGCTGGCCACCGCGACGACGGCACGCGGGCTGGCCGCGCTGGGCGCGGGACGTTTCGAGGAGGCCTTCGGACATCTCCGCCGGCTGCACGACCCGGCGGACCCGGCCTTCCAGGTCGCCCTGCGGCTGACCACCGTGGGCGACCTCGTCGACGCGGCGACGCACTGCGGGCGGGCGGACGCCGTGCTCCCGACCGTGGCGGAGCTGGAGGAGGTCGCCGCCGTGACCCCCGCCCCGGTGCTCCACGCCGACCTGCGGCTGGCCCGGGCCCTGCTGGCCGCCGACGAGGACGCCGACCCGCTCTTCACGGCCGCGCTGGGCTCCGACCTCAGCGCCTGGCCGCTGATCCGGGCCCGGACCCACCTGGCCTACGGCGAATGGCTGCGGCGCCGGCGTCGTAGCGTCGAGTCCCGCGACCACCTCCGGGCGGCCCGCGACATGTACGACGCGCTCGGCGCCATCCCCTGGGGGGAGAAGGCCCGCCGGGAGCTGCGTGCCGCGGGCGAGACCAGCCGCCGCCGGACGCCGGACGCCCGTGACCGGCTGACCGCCCACGAGCTGCAGATCGTCCGGCTCGCCGCCGAGGGACTGACCAACCGTGAGATAGGCCAGCGGCTCTACCTGTCGCACCGTACCGTCAGCTCGCACCTCCACCGGATCTTCCCCAAGCTGGGCGTGGTCTCCCGCGCCGAGCTGCGGACGGTGGTCAGCACACTGCACTGACCACCGTCACATGACGCTCGCTGCCGTCCGGGCGGGGCTCCTAGCGTTCCCTGTGCGGGGTTGTCGACGAGTGGGGGGAGCGGTCCCATGGCCTGGAACGGCGGCCATCAGGCAGCGCAGGCATCCGGGCGGCCCACGGCCCTGGTCGGCCGGCACGCCGAACGGGAGGCGATCGGACGGCTGCTCGACGCGGTGCGCGACGGCCTGAGCGGAGTCCTGGTCCTGACCGGCGAACCCGGCATCGGCAAGACCCGGCTGCTGGAGTACGCCGCGGACCGGGCCGCGGAACTGCGGGTGGTCCGGCTGACCGCGGTCGAGCAGGAGACCGGTCTCGGCTTCGGCGCGCTGCACCGGCTGCTCCGGCCCTTCCTGGACCGGGCGGCGCAGCTCCCCGAACCGCAGCGGGCCGCGCTGGACGCGGCCCTGGGCCTGGCGTCGGGGCTGCCCGCGGACCGCTACCTGGTAGGTCTGGCCACGCTGACCCTGCTCTCCGGGGCCGCCGCCGACGAGCCGCTGCTGTTCCTGGTGGACGACGGGCAGTGGCTGGACCGGGAGTCGGCCGAGACGCTCGCGTTCGCCGCCCGCCGCCTGCACGCCGACTCCCTGGGCCTGATCGTCGCCGTCCGCGAAGGGCTCGGGGACAGAGGCCTGTTCGACGCGCTGAGCACACAGCGCGTGCCCGGTCTGCCCGAGTCGGAGGCCAGGATCCTGCTCACCTCCGGCACCCGGCGGGTGGACCTGGCCGTGGCCGACCGGATCGTCGTGGGCACCGGCGGCAACCCGCTCGCCCTGCTGGAGCTGACCGACGCCCTGACCGCCGAGCAGCTGACCGGTATCGCCCCGTTGCCCGATCCGCTGCCGGTGGGCCGGCTGCTGGAGGACCATTTCCAGCACCTCGTCCGGGCCCTGCCGTCGGCGACCCGAACCCTGTTGCTGCTGCTCGCGGCGGCCCCCTCGGACGACACGGGGCTGATGTGGCGGGCCGCGGGGAGGCTCGGCCTGTCGGTCCGCGCCGTCGAACCGGCGGTCGCCGCGGGCGTCCTCGGCCGGGGCATGCCGACGGCCTTCCGGCATCCGCTGATCCGCTCGGCCGTGTACGCCGGCGCCGCACCCGGCGAGCGCCGCCGGGTGCACACGGCACTGGCCGCCGCCTGCGACGCCGTACAGGACGCCGACCGCCGCGCCTGGCACCGGGCGGAGGCCGCCGAGGGCGTGGCCGACGAGGTCGCCGACGACCTGGAGGCCGCCTCCGAGCGGGCCCGCTCCCGCGGCGGCTACTCCCAGCAGGCCCTGTTCCTGTCGCGCGCCGCCGACTTCACCGGCGACCCGGACAAACGGGCCGAGCGGCTGCTGGACGCGGCGCAGGCCCACCTGATGTCGGGCGACGCGTCGGCGGCGGGGACCGCGCTGGACCTGGCGGGCGCCGACATCCGCGGCCCGGTGATGCGCACGCGCGAACTGCAGATACGGGCGAGGGCGCAGATGTTCCAGCTCGGCGTCGCCGACGTCCCCGCGCTGCTGATGAACGCCGTGACCAGGCTCGGCCCGCGGGACCCCCGGCTGACCTGGGAACTGCTCTGCGAGGCGCTGCATGCCGCCCTCGTCGCCCACGACGCCACGCGGGACACGACGTTGACCGAGGTCGCGGCGGCCGTCGCCGCCGCGTGGCACGACCCGGCCCCGGACACCGCCACGCACGGCCGGGACCTGCTGATGGAAGGCCTGGCCCGGCGCGTGGCCGAGGGCTGGGAACACGGCGCGCCCGTGCTGCGCACCGCCCTGGACCGGCTGCGGGGCGGCGCCGAGATAGGGGACGCGAACAGCCCGTTCGCGGTGATGCTCGCCATGGCCTTTGACGATCTCTGGGACATCCGGGCCGGGCGCGAACTCAGCGAGCGCCTGGCAGCGGCGAACCGCGACGCCGGCGCGCTGTACGCGCTGAGCATCACGCTGCTCGTCGAGGCGACCTGCGACCTCTGGGACGGACGGTTCACGCAGGCGGAGGTCCGCTACGCCGAGTCCGACGACATCACGGCCGGCACCGGCTTCCTCGGCGGCGGCGACATCAACCGGCTCCACCTGTTCGCCCTGACCGGCCGGGAGCCCGAACTACGGGCGGCGGTACGGCGGACCGCTCAGCTGCGAGGCGTCGGCCTCGGCCTGCACCAGCTCCTGGCGCAGCACGCGCTGACCCTGTTCGAGCTGGGGCAGGGCCACTACCGGCAGGCGCTGCAGCACGCGCGGGCGGTTTTCGACGACGACCCCCCTTCGTGCGGCAACCGCGCCCTCCCGCTGCTCGTCGAGGCCGCCGTGCGCGTCGGCGACCGGGCCGCCGCGGCGGCGGCCCTGGCCCGGCTGGAGGAGCGCGCCCCGCTGGCCGGCACGCCCTGGGCCCTCGGCGCCCTGGCCCTCGGCCGGGCGCTGACGGCCGACGGCGACGAGGCCGAGAAGTTCTACCAGGAGTCGGTCGAGCTGCTGGGGCAGGTCCCGCTGGCTCTGGAGCAGGCCAGGTCCCGGCTGCTGTTCGGCGAGTGGCTGCGCCGCCGCAAGCGGCGTTCCGACGCCAGGGCGCAGTTGCGGGCCGCGTACCGGAGCTTCGACGCGTTCGGTGCGGTGCCCTACGCCGAGCGGGCCCGGACCGAGCTGCTGGCCACCGGCGAGACGGCGCGCAGGCGGACGGAGGAGACCCGGTTCGATCTCACCCCGCGGGAATGGCAGGTGGCCGCCATGGCCGTCGCGGGGCTGACCAACGCGGAGATCGCGACGCGGTTGTTCGTCACCACCTCGACCGTCGAGTTCCACATGAACAAGGTGTTCCGCAAGCTCGGCGTCACCTCCCGCAGGCAGATACCCCGCACGATCGGCGCACCGGGGTCCGACCCCGGTGCGAGCCGCTAACCGCCGTTCTGCTCGACGCCCAGATGGATCGGCCCGCGGAGCACGGGGCTGCGCCGGTACGGGGGCGGGTCGGCGACCAGGGTGGGGTGGTCGAGGCGGCGTACCAGCTCGCCCAGTGCGATCTGGGCCTCCCGCCGGGCCAGCGGGCCGCCGAAGCACAGGTGGATGCCGCTGCCGAAGCCCAGGTGCTGGTTGTCGCGCCGGTCGGGGTCGAAGCGGTCCGGATCGTGGAAGCGCTCCGGGTCGCGGCTGCCCGAGGCCAGCATCAGCATGACCTGCGAGCCCCTGGGGATCACGGTGTCGCCGACGGTGACCTCGCTGTACGCGGCCCGCCAGGGAATGATGTGCACGGGCGGCTCGTAGCGCAGCAGTTCCTCGACCAGCGGCACCACCAGGTCCGGTTCGCCGCGCAGCCGTTCCAGGATCTGCGGGTGGCGCAGCAGCGTCAGCATGCCGTTGGTGATGAGGTTGACGGTGGTCTCGTGACCGGCGATCAGCAGCAGATTGGCGGTGCTGATGATCTCCTCGTCGGTCATCCGCCCGTCCGGCCCGTCGTCGTTGGCCAGCCGTGCCAGCAGGTCGTCGCCGGGGTGGCCGTGGCGCTGCTCCACCAGCCCGCCGAGGTACTCGCGCAGGTCCTTGCGGGCCTGCACGCCCTTTTCGAGCTTCTCCTTCGGGTCGGTCCTCGGGTCGTAGTCGATCGAGTTGATGAGGTCGTTCACCCACACCCGGAACCTCGGTTCGTCCTCGCGCGGCACACCGAGCAGGTGGCAGATCACCGACACGGGGAACGGGTAGGCGACGTCGTCGACGATGTCGATCCGCTCCTTGCCCGCGCAGTCGTCGAGCAGACCGCCGACGGTGGCGGTCAGGTCGGGTTCCAGGGCGGTCACCAGCCCCGGGGTGTGCGGCGGGCCGAAGTGGCGCATCGCCATCCGCCGCAGGCGGTCGTGCTCGGGCGGGTCCATGTTGATGAACGCCGGCGTGGCCGCGCCCTCGGCCGAGGGCATCGGATGCGACAGGTTGCGGACGTCGGAGCTCAGGTGCGGGTTGTGGAGGATGTCCGCGAGCTCGCGGTACGTGCTGACGACGTAGCTGCCGTCGTCCTGCCGGGCCACCGGCGTCTTCCGCAGCTCGGCATAGAGCGGGTACGGGTCGGCCCGGGAGGAGTAGTCGAGGATCCGGTGCAGCGTGTCGGGCATCTCGGTCGTGGTCATCTCGCTTGCCTTTCCCTCCTGCCGGTGGGCCTACCGGTGGTGCTGGTGTGCGGCCGTGACGCGCCGTTCGCCCGGGTCGTGCCCGGTGACGACCACGGTGGCGCCCTGGGCGAGCAGCGTGGGGCCGGGGAAGTCGACGGGCACGGGTTTCGTGTCGACGGGCTGGTCGGGCGTGGGGCAGGGCGGTGGGAAGGGCGCGGCCGTCTCGATGAGACGCCGGTAGTGGTCGAGCCACTTCGCGTTGTTGAAGGTCACCGCCGCGGTGACCCGGCCCTGGTAGCCGTACGCGGCGACGAAGCGGTGGTCGGACACCGACCCCTGACTGACCACCACCTCGTCGGCGAAGGTCGGCACGCCGACGGACTTGATGTTGACGCCGAACTGGATCGACCAGAACCGCGGGATGGACAGGTGGGGCCAGCGCTCCGCCTGGCCGTGGACCATGTTGTGGGCCGCGATCTCGGCCTGCTCCACGGCGTTGGCCCAGTGCTCCAGCGAGATGAGCCGGTACTCGTAGACCGGGTTCGGGCAGCGCGCCACGTCCCCGGCGACGAAGACGTCGTCGGTGATCAGGCCGTTGAGGTCCATGGCACGGCAGCCGGTGTCGCAGGCGACGCCCCAGACACCCGCCGCCAGTCCCGAGCCCTGCAGCCACTCGGTGTTGCGGATGCCGCCGAGCGCGACCACCGCCACGTCGGCGTCGATCGCGCTGCCGTCGTCGAAGTGGGCCCGGCGCAGCCGCCCCTGTGCGTCGCCCTCCAGCGAGGTGACCTTGACCCCGCACCGCAGGTCGACTCCGTGGGCGCGCTGCATGTCGGCCGCCACCTCGCCGATCATCGCGCCGAGCGCCCCGACCAGCGGGTACGGCGCGAGTTCGGCGACGGTGACCGGGATGTCCCGCTCCCGGCAGATGGAGGCGATCTCGGAGCCGGTGAATCCGGCACCGATGACCAGCACCCGGGACGGCCCTGCGGCGAGGGCGCGTTGCAGGCCTTCGGCGTGCTCGCGGGTCCGTACGACGAACACGCCGTCCAGTTCCGCCTCGCTCGGCACGAACCAGGGGCGGGCCCGCACCCCGGTGGAGATCAGCACCCGGTCGAAGGGGATCTCGCGTCCGTCGGCGAGACGGACATGGTCGGTGGCCAGGTCGAGACCGCTCGCGGGCACGCCGAGCAGCCACTCCGCGTCGATGTCACGGCGTCGGGGCAGCGTGGTGCCGTCGGCGGGCACCCATCCCGTCAGCACCTGCTTGGACAAGGGGGGACGGTCGTAGGGCTCGCCCAGCTCGTCGCCGATCATCGTCAGCGATCCGGTGAACCCCTCGTCGCGCAGGGACTCCGCGGCCCGCAGTCCCGCCAGCGACGCCCCGACGATCACGATGCGGCCGTCGCGCCGGAACGCGCGCAGGTTGTCGGCGCTGGTCATGACCTCGCCGCCGTCACCGGTACGTCCCGCTCCGCCGCCCGCCCCTCCAGCCGGTCCACCAGGATCGCCTGGACCGGGCAGGCCGCCGCGGCGCGCAGTACCCGGTCGCGCTGGGCGTCGTCCGGGTCCGGGTCGTACATCAGCGCTTCCTCGCCGTGCATCCGGAACGCGTCCGGAGCCAGGAAGGCGCACTGCGCATACCCTTCACATCGGGAAAGATCTACGACGACTCGCATCCCGACCTCCACGGGGGCTGCAGGCTGCGGGCCCCGGAGCCGGTCCCGCCGTGTCCGCCGCCACGCACGGCGGGACGGCGCACCGCGCCTGTCGGGTCTCCGCAGGAAGAATGGGTGATCGCGAGAAGGAAATGGGTGATCGGATCGTGAGAAGGAATCCGCCGTCACGCGAAGGCGACCGGCGTCGGTAGGACCGCCCGGAGATCCTGACCTTTCACCCGATCAGCGTATGCCGGGCGCACATCGCCCGCACCCGGAGAGACCCGCTGCTCACGGCCCGGCCGCGGGCGGCCGACCGGCGCGGTCCGCCCGTGCCCGGCGGGTGGCGCGGGCGTCCCGATGGTTCGGTGTCGGGAGAAGCGCCCGGCCGGGGCGACCGCCGGAGCAGGAGGTTTCCCGATGGCCTCGGACCAGCCCGTCCCCTCCCGTGCCACCACCCCGCGGCCGACGCCGCAGCCGGCACCGCGGCCCCTCTCCGAAGCGGCGTTCCGCGACCTGTACCACCGGCTGCGGAGCCGGGCCCGGGACGGCAGGGCGGGCCGCCGGGGCGCGCTGGACCGGCTGACGCCGGAGCGGGTCGTGGCGGCCGCCGCCGAGGTCCGGTCCGGGCGCACCGTGTCGCTGGCCGCGCCCGTGGAGACGCGGAGCGCTCCGGACGACCCGGAGCCCGCGACGCACCGGATGACGGCTCCCGCCCCCGGGGAGACCGCCGCCCCCGGACTCGCCTTCGCACGCGACCGGTTCGCCATGAACGTGCACGGCGACGTCGACAGCCATCTCGACGCGCTGTGCCACGTGATCTTCGACGGCGAGCTGTACGGCGGCGTCCCGTCGAGCACCGTGACACCCGACGGCGCCGAAGCCCTCACCCTCGACCTGGTGCGGGACGGCATCGTCGGCCGGGGTGTCCTCCTGGACGTCCCGCGGCTGCGCGGGGTGCGGTGGCTGGAGCCCGGCGACCAGGTGACCGCCGGGGACCTCGCCGCGGCCGAGACCGCCCAGCGGACCACGGTCGGACCGGGTGACCTGCTGTTCGTACGGGTGGGGCACCGCCTGCGGCGCCGGACCCTCGGCCCCTGGGACGTGACCCGGGCCCGCGCGGGCCTGCACCCGACGGCCATGGACTTCCTGGCCGAGCGGGGCGTGTCGGTGCTGGGCTCGGACGGCAACAGCGACGCCGCGCCCAGCGCCGTCCCCGAAGTCGGGTTCCCCGTGCACGCGCTGGCCGTCAACGCCATGGGGCTGCACCTGCTGGACTGGCTGGACTTCGAGGACCTGGTACCGGTGTGCGAGCAGCAGGGACGCTGGCACTTCCTGTGCGTGATCGCCCCGCTGCGGCTCCCGGCGGCGACCGGCTCCCCGGTGAACCCGATCGCCGTGCTCTGACCGGACCGCGCCGGAGCGCCGGGCGGGCTCCGGGTGCCGCGCCCCCGTACGGCGCGTACGTTCGAGGAAAGGGACCTGCACCGGCCGCGGACCGCGCGAACAAGGACGGTGGTTGCCATGGACGCCCTGCCCCCGTACGACGTCATCGTCATCGGCACCGGTGCCGGCGGCGGCACCCTCGCCCACCGCCTCGCCCCGTCCGGCAGACGGATCCTCGTCCTCGAACGCGGCGACTACCTGCCACGCGAACGCGACAACTGGGACTCCACGGCCGTGTTCGTGAAGGCCAAGTACCGGGCCCCGGAGTTCTGGCTGGACCGGCACGGCAACGAGTTCCCGCCCGAGGTGAACTACTACGTCGGCGGGAACACCAAGTTCTACGGCGCGGCCCTGTTCCGGCTGCGCCCCGAGGACTTCGGCGAACTCCGCCACCACGACGGCATCTCCCCGGCCTGGCCCATCGGTTACGACGACCTGGAGCCGTACTACACCCAGGCGGAGCACCTCTACCTGGTGCACGGCCGGCACGGCGAGGACCCCTGGGAAGGGCCGTGCAGCGCCCAGTACGCGTACCCACCGGTCGAACACGAGCCGCGCATCGAGCAGTTGAGCATGGACCTGGAGAAGCAGGGGCTGCACCCCTTCCACCTGCCGATCGGGGTGAACCTCACCCAGGACGAGGACGGCCGGGCCACCCACTCCAGCGTCTGCATCCGCTGCGACCGCGTGGACGGCTTCCCCTGCCTGCTGCGCGCCAAGTCGGACGCCCAGGTGATCTGCGTGGAACCGGCCCTGGAGCACCCGAACGTGGAGATGGTCACCAACGCGCGGGTGACCCGGCTGGAGACCGACCCCACCGGACGCAGCGTCACCTCCGTCGTCGCCCAGCTCCCGGGCGAACGGGAGGCCCGGTTCTCGGCCGACGTCGTGGTCGTGGCCTGCGGAGCCGTCAACTCGGCGGCGCTGCTGCTGGCTTCGGCGAACGACCGGCATCCGAACGGACTGGCCAACAGCTCGGACGTGGTCGGCCGGAACTACATGCGCCACAACAACATGGCGCTGATGGCCGTCTCGGAGGAACCCAACGACACCAGATTCCAGAAGACCCTCGCCCTGCACGACTGGTACCTGGGCGCGGACGACTGGGAGTACCCGCTCGGCGGGATCCAGATGCTCGGCAAGTCGGACGCCGACCAGATCCACGGCGAGGCCCCGCGCTGGGCCGGGGCGATCGCGCCGGACATGCCGTTCGAGGTCCTGGCCCATCACGCCGTCGACTTCTGGCTGTGCGGGGAGGACCTGCCGCAGCCGGACAACCGGGTGACCCTGGAGGACGACGGCCGGATCCGGCTCACCCTCGACGAGGGCAACAACATCGCCGGCCTCCAGCGCCTGCGGCACAAACTGCAGCACCTGCTCGGCCACCTGGGCATGCGCGAGCACCACCTGCTGTCCCGCAGCATCTACCTGCACAAGGGGATGCCGATCGGCGCCACCGCGCATCAGGCCGGCACGGTGCGCTTCGGCACCGACCCGGCGTCCTCGGCCCTGGACGTCAACTGCAAGGCCCACGACCTGGACAACCTCTACGTCGTGGACACGAGCTTCTTCCCGAGCATCGGCGCGGTCAACCCGTCCCTGACGGCCATCGCGAACGCCCTCCGGGTGGGCGACCACCTGCTGGAGCGGCTGGGCTGAGCCGCCGGGAGCCGCTCTGCCCCCGACCGGGCGAAGTTCCTCCGCCGGGCAGCGCAACGCGGTCCGCCGGGGCGTGCCGCCCTCCCGCCCCGGTGCTTGTCTGAGGCCTGGACCTCCGGGCGACGGGCCCGGCAGGAAGCGGGCACGCAGTGGAGGAGCAGGACATCGTGAGTTCCACCGAGGGGACGTCCGGAGCACCCGGGACATCCCAGGGCGTGATCCCCGCCCATCTGCTGCGTGGCCAGAAGGCGCTGGTGACCGGCGCGAACTCCGGTATCGGCAGGGCGACGGCCGTCGCCCTGGGCCGGGCCGGCGCCGATGTCGTGGTCAACTACGTGGCGGGCAAGGACGAGGCCGAGCAGGTGGTCGAGGAGATCACCGGACTCGGCGTCCGGGCGGCCGCCTACGAGGCGGACGTCTCCGACGAGCACCAGGTCGTCGCCATGATGGACCGGATGGTCCGGGAGTTCGGCACGATCGACATCCTGGTCGCCAACGCGGGCCTCCAGCGGGACGCCCCGTTCACCGAGATGACCCTCGCCCAGTGGCAGAAGGTCCTGGACGTCAACCTCACCGGGCAGTTCCTGTGCGCCCGCGAGGCCACGAAGGAGTTCCTGCGCCGCGGTGTCGTGCCCGAGGTGTCGCGGGCGGCCGGAAAGATCATCTGCATGAGTTCGGTGCACCAGATCATCCCGTGGGCCGGGCACGTCAACTACGCCTCCTCCAAGGGCGGGGTGCAGATGATGATGGAGACGCTGGCCCAGGAACTCGCCCCGAAGAAGATCCGCGTGAACGCGATCGCCCCCGGGGCCATCAAGACCCCCATCAACCGCAGCGCCTGGGAGACCCCCGAGGCCCGGGAGGACCTGCTGCGGCTGATCCCCTACGACCGCATCGGCGACCCCGAGGACATCGGCTACGCGGCCGTGGGCCTCGCCTCCGACCTCATGGACTACGTGGTGGGCGCCACCCTCTACGTCGACGGCGGGATGACGCTCTTCCCGGGCTTCGCGACCGGCGGCTGACACCGGCGGCTGACCCGACCCATCCGCGCCGGCCCCGGAGAGACGGCACACCCATGGTCCACACGGTCCTGCTGCTGGCGGACGCACCGGCGCAGACGCTGCCGGCCCGGTCGATGATGGCCTTCACCCTCGCCTCCCACATCATCCTGGTGCCCCTGGGCGTCGCGCTGCCGCTGATCACGCTCGCCATGCACGGCTACGGCCTGCGCCGCGGCGACGCCACCGCCCTGCTGCTCGCCCGGCGGTGGTCGGCCGTCATGGCGGTGCAGTTCGCGATCGGCGTGGTCACCGGCACGGTGCTGTCCTTCGAGTTCGGACTGCTGTGGCCGGGCATGATGGGCCGCTGGGGCGACGTCTTCGGTATCGGCTTCGGCGTCGAGGCCTGGGCGTTCTTCCTGGAGGCCGTCCTCATCGCCATCTACCTCTACGGCTGGCGGCGCCTCCCTTCCCGGACCCACTTCCTGCTCGGACTGCCGCTGCCGTTCGTGGCCCTGCTCGGCGCCTTCGGCATCCTGGCCGCCAACTCGTGGATGAACACCCCGCGCGGCTTCACCCTCGACTCGGCCGGCAACCCGGTCGACGTGAAGATCTGGAAGGCCGTCTTCACCCCGATGTTCGGCCCGGAGTACTGGCACTTCGTCTTCGCGATGTTCGTGACGGCGGGCTATGTCGTGGCCGGCGTCTACGCCACGGGACGGCTGCGCGGCCGCCGGGACCACTACCACCGGCTCGGCTTCACCGTCCCCTTCACGCTCGCCGCCGTCTGCACACCCGTGCAGTTCGTGCTCGGCGACTCCATCGCCCGGCAGGTCTTCCAGAAGCAGCCGGTGAAGTTCGCCGGCATGGAGATCGTCTGGAAGACCGCCACCCACCAGACCGAGTACCTGTACGGGCGGCTGCACCCGGACGGCACCGTCACCGGCGGCATCGGGATCCCGGGGCTCGACTCCGTCCTGGCCGGCTTCCGCCCGGACACCCGGGTCACCGGACTGACCTCGGTCCCCGCGGCCGACCGGCCGACGCCCACCCAGGCCACCATCGCCCACTGGGCCTTCGACACCATGGTCGGGATCGGCTCCCTGCTGCTCCTGCTCGCCCTCTGGTACGGGGTCCTGTGGCTGTGGCGCCGGCGGCTGCCCGCCTCCCCATGGTTCTTCCGCGCCGCCGCGTGCGCGGGCGTCGCCTCCGTGGCCGCCGTCGAGTGCGGCTGGATCACCACCGAGGTGGGCCGCCAGCCCTGGATCGTCTACCAGAACATGCGGGTGGCGGAGGCGGTGACGGCGACCCGCTCCACCAGCCTCTGGATCATGTTCGCGGTCATCGTCGTCGTGTACGTCCTCGTGTTCGGCTCGTTCCTCGCGGTGCTGCTGAAGATGCGCTCGCGCTGGCGGTTCGAGGACGAGCAGGGCGGACCCCGGCCGCCGAAGGAGACCCCGGAGCCCGGGACACCGGAGACGGACACGCCGTACGGGCCGCGCTCCGCCGGGAGCCGGCTGTGATCGCGGGCGTCATCGCGGTCGTCCTGCTCCTGGCGATCGCCGCCTACGCCTGCGGCGGCGGCACCGACTACGGAGCCGGCTTCTGGGACCTGACCGCGGGCGGCACCGAGCGCGGCAAGCGCCCGCGCCGGCTGATCGACCACGCGATGGAGCCCGTCTGGGAGGTCAACAACGTCTGGCTGATCTTCGTCCTGGTGATCATGTGGACGGGTTTCCCGGTCCTCTTCCAGCGGGTGTTCACCACGATGTGGCTGCCCCTGGCGCTGGCCGCCGTGGGCATCGTGCTGCGCGGCGCCGGCTTCGCCCTGCGCAAGCCCGTCCGGCGGCTGGCCGGCCGGCGCCTGTACGGGGCGGTCTTCGCCGTCGCCTCGCTGCTGACGCCGTTCTTCCTCGGTGCGGCGGCCGGCGGAGTGGCCTCGGGCCGGGCGACCGCCACGGCGACGGCGTCCACGGACGCCTGGGCCAACCCCACCTCCCTGCTCTTCGGCCTGCTGGCCGTCGCCGCCACGGCGATGCTCGGCGCCGTCTTCCTCGCCGCGGACGCCCGCCGCTTCGCCGCGCCGGACCTGGACCGCTACTTCCGCAGGCGGGCCCTCGCCGCCCTCGCGGCGGTGGCCGTACTCGCCGTCGTCACCCTCTTCGTCACCCACGGCGACGCGCCCCATGTCTGGCACGGCCTCACCCACGGCGTCGGTCTCGTCTTCGTCGTCGTGGCGGTGCTGGCCACCCTCGCCACCGCCTGGCTGCTGACCCGCCCCGCCGGGGCCTGGTCCCGGGTCACGGCGGTCGGCGTGGTCGCCTCGGCCGTCATCGGCTGGGGCATGGCACAGCGCCCCTACCTCGTCCCGACCTCGCTGACCGTCGCCGAGGGCGCGGGCGCCCACACCACACTGCGCTGGCTGGGACTGGTCACCCTCGTCGCCCTCGTCCTGGTCATCCCCGCGGTCGCCTTCCTGTACTGGCTGGACACCCACGGCGAACTGGAGGGCCTCACCGACGCCGACCTGCGCCGGGACAGCGCCTAAGGGCTTTCCCAGGGGCTTTCCCAGGGGCTGTCCCGGGGGCTAGGCGTGCTGGGCGAGCCCGGACTTCCGGCCGTCGAGGGCGTCGTTCAGCGTGATCGCCGAGTCGATGAGGGCGAGGTGGGTGAACGCCTGCGGGAAGTTGCCGAGCTGACGGCCCGTCGGGTCGATCTCCTCGGAGTACAGGCCCAGATGGTTGGCGTACCCCATCATCTTCTCGAACACCAGCCGAGCCCGGTCGGTCCGGCCGGCGCGGGCCAACGCGTCGACGTACATGAACGTGCACAGCGAGAAGGTGCCCTCGGAGCCGCGCAGGCCGTCGGGTGAGGCACTGGGGTTGTACCGGTAGACCAGGCTGTCGCTGACCAGTTCCTCCTCCATGGCGTCCAGGGTGGCCGACCACATCGGGTCCCCGGGGGTGACGAACCCGACCGTCGCCATGCGCAGCAGCGAGGAGTCCAGGACGTCGCTGCCGTAGTGCTGGACGAAGGCCCGCCGGTCCTTGCTCCAGCCCTTGGCCATGACCTGCTCGTAGACGGCGTCCCGCTCGGCCTGCCAGCGTCCGGACGCGGACGGCCACCCCTTCGACTCGGCGAGCCGCAGCGCACGGTCGAACGCCACCCACGACATCACCCGCCCGTACGTGAAGTCCTGGCGGCCGCCGCGGGTCTCCCAGATGCCCTCCTCCGCCTGGTCCCAGTGGCCGGCCAGCCACTCCAGGTCCGTCCGCAGCGAGGTCCAGCCCCCGTACCCGACCTGGAAGCCGTGCTGGTGCGCGAAGTAGATGCTGTCCAGCGCCTCGCCGTAGATGTCCAGTTGGAGCTGGGTGGCGGCGCCGTTGCCGATCCGGACCGGGGCGGAACCCTCGTAGCCCTCCCAGTGGTCGAGGATCTGCTCGTTCAGGTCGGAGGAGCCGTCGACCTTGTACATGATGTTGAGCGGGCCCGTGTTCCCCTCGCTGCCGGCCCGCTCCTTGACCCGGTCGCTCAGCCAGACGATGAACGCCCTGGCCTCCTCCGTGAACCCCAGTCCCAGCAGGGCGTACACGGAGAAGGAGGCGTCCCGGATCCAGGTGAAGCGGTAGTCCCAGTTGCGCTCGCCGCCCAGCTGCTCCGGAAGGGCCGCCGTCGGAGCGGCCACCACGGCGCCGCTGGGGGCGAAGGTCATGAGCTTCAGCGTGATCGCGGACCGCTCGACGACCTCCCGCCAGCGCCCGACGTAGGTCGACTGCGCCAGCCAGGTGCGCCAGAACTCGGCCGTCTCCTCGAAGAGCCGTTCGTGTTCCTCGCGGCGGATCTCCCTGGGCGGCCCGTCGGCCCCCATCTCCAGGATCAGCCCGCGCTGCTCGCCGGCCTGCAGGGTCAGCGTGACCTGCACGTCGGCGTCCCGGTGCGTCAGAATGTCCGCGATCCGCTCGTCGTCCGGCTCCCGGATGGGGTTCACGGTGAGTTCCGTGCCGTCCTCCGCGACGAAGACGGCTCCGTGCTGGGTGATGTGCACCTCGTGCTTGGTGAGCCCGTAGTCGAACCGCGGGGCGATCTCCACGTCGAACGTCATGGTGCCGCGGACACAGCGCACCAGGCGCACCAGCCGGTGCCGGCGCGTGGTCCTGGTACCCGTCACGGGCATGAAGTCGACGACCTCTCCGGCGCCCGCCTCGGTCATGAACCGGGTCACCAGGATCGCGGTGTCGGGCAGGTACAACTGCTTGGTCGAATGGGTCGGGTGCGCCGGCCGGACCGTGCAGTGGCCGCCCCTGTCCTTGTCCAGAAGCGCCCCGAACACACTCGGCGAGTCGAAGCGCGGGGAGCAGAACCAGTCGATCGCCCCGTCGGTGGTCACCAGCGCCGCGGTCTGCAGATCGCCGATCAGCCCGTGGTTCTCGATGAGCGGGTATTCGTCCATCGGGGCGCCCCTTCCGGCATGCGATTCACCCGATTGCACCCCCTCGATCAGCGTATGCCGCAGCTCCTCCTCCGGCTCGTCGGGCGAGGCTCCCAGGCCTTCGTCGCTGTGCGCCTGTCCCCGTGCGCCCTGTCCCTGCACGCCCACCGCTGCGCGCCTACCGCTGCGCGCCGGCCCGGCGAGCCGCCCGGTGCCACAGACGGCGCTGCACGCGCAGCGTGAGAACCCCGACGATCACGAGCACCGCCACGTTGAGCAGCAGTTGGACCAGCGAGCCCCGTGCCTCGTGCCAGTCGGCGAAGGCGAGCGAGACGGCGATGTCGGAGGCGGCGGGAATGGTGGTCACGGAGATGAACACCCCGAGCAGGGCGCTGGCGCGCGCCTCGGTGAGCGAGACGATCCCGACGATGCCGGCCAGCACGGCGACGGCGACCGAGAAGAAGTCCGGGGTGTCGATGAGATGGGACACGGGCCGCAGCCCCAGGTCGAAGGCCGTGGACTGCAGTCCGGCCGCGCGCGCCAGCGCGGCGAAACCCAGGGTGACCGCGATGGCCAGGGCGAACCCCACCGCCAGCGCCCGCGCCCCCTCCCGGACCCTGCGGCGGCCGCGGCGGTCCAGCCCCAGGGCGATGCTGGTGATCGCGTTGTACTCGGGGCCGACCACCATGGCCGCCACGATGAGGATCTGCGAGTTCGTCATGATGCCGACCGAGCCGATCAGTCCGGCGATCACCAGGAACAGGTAGAACGACGGCGGATAGGTCCCCGCCGCCCGGATGTGCGCCTCGACCGCGGCCCACAGCGGTGTGTGGACGAGCGGGCTCGGCTGTGCCACCTCGATGCGCTCGGCCGACTGCGAGAACATCATGTCGACGTCGGCGACGGCGATCGACCCCGTACGGTCGACCCCCAGCTCGCGCAGGTCGCCGAGCACGCCGTTCGCGGCACCCTTCAGCACGTCGCACTCGACCGCGTCACCGCCCGGAAGGTGGGCCTCCCGCAGGACCACGAGGTTGAGAACGCGGTCGTGCGAGGCGAGCAGTGCGACGGCCTCCTCGGTGAGCGCGGAGGGCATGACCATACGGAAGTGGATCAGATCCATCCGAAACCTCCCGGGGGGCGGGATCCGACGTGATCACGGACGGCGCCGGGCCCCGGCGGGACGGGACGGGCCGGCTGCGAGTCCCTCGACGTGGGACCGTGCCGTCGGAGTGGGCCGGCGGCTGTCACCGATCCGGCGCGGCCCCGTCCCGCACCACCCGCACCGCCCGCACCGCGGCCTCCAGGACCTCCGCCGTGCTCTCCGACTCGTTGATGTCGATGGTGACGCCAGGTTCGTCGGCGTGCAGCGGATCCAGCGTGGCGTACTGGGAGTCGAGCAGCTCCAGCGGCATGAAATGGCCCTTCCGGCGTGCCATCCGCTGCTCGGCCACCTCACGGTCGAGGGCCAGGTACAGGAACCACACGTCCGCGTCCGTGCGCCGGAACCGGTCGCGGTACGCGCGCCTGAGCGCGCTGCACGCGACAACGCCTCCGCGCCCACTCGACGCGGTGGCCCGGATCCACTCCGTGACCGCCTCCAGCCAGGGCCGCCGGTCGGCGTCGTCCAGGGGGTGTCCGGCCGCCATCTTGGCGCGGTTCGCCGCCGAGTGGAGGTCGTCCCCCTCCAGGAACGGCACACCGAGCAGCTGCGCGAGCCCGGCTCCCACGGTGGACTTGCCCGACCCGGACACACCCATCACGATCACCACAGGCGAACCGCCACCGTTTCGGCCGACTGTCCTCCCGGACCTGCGGACGGCATGCATGACTCCACTATCACCCGCACTCCCGACCGGGGCAGCCGACGGTAGGTCCTGGCAGCCGGCCGGGATCCGGATCTTCCGGAGTCCGGCGCGCTGCCTCTGCTCTGCTGCCTGCGCGGCCCGGAGGGCATCATCGTCGGCCTGGCCGGGCAACTGCGCCGAGAAGCGGCAACCGGACCACGCGGCCGACCGCTCCGGCAGCACGTCCTGAGATCCCGTCAGTCCATGCAGTCGGGGGCGATGCGGTCGACGAGCCGGAGCAGTGCCGACCAGGCGAGGTCGTAGGCCTTGTCGTCCTGGAGGTCGGAGTCGTGTTCCTCCCCGGCCAGCTGGCGGGCGGTGAGCTCGCGGACCTCGGGGTCGGGGAGGACGAGCTTCGCGCCCCCGGCCATGGCCGCGGTCTGTATCTCGCAGGCCTTGTCCAGGTAGTGCATGCGCAGGAACGCCTGGCCGGGGGTCTCTCCGACGGTCAGCAGGCCGTGGTTGCGCAGGATCATCGCCGGGTGGCCACCCAGATCGGCGACCAGCCGCCGCTGCTCGGCGAGGTTCAGTGCGACACCCTCGTAGGAGTGGTAGCCGAGCCTGCCGTGGAACTCCATGGAGATCTGGTTGAGCGGGAGCAGCCCCTCTTCCTGCGCGGCGACCGCACAGCCGGCCCTGGTGTGGGTGTGCAGGACGCACTGGGCGTCGGCGCGGGCCGCGTGGATCGCGCTGTGGATGACGAACCCGGCCGGGTTGACGGGGTGCGGGGTCTCCTCCACCGGGTTGCCGGACAGGTCGATCTTCACCAGGTTCGAGGCGGTGATCTCCTCGAAGAGCAGACCGTAGGGGTTGATCAGGAAGTGGTGCTCCGGGCCCGGGAGCCGTACCGAGATGTGCGTGAAGATCAGGTCGGTCATCCGGAAGTGGGCCACCAGCCGGTAGACGGCGGCGAGTTCGCGGCGCAGACGGAGTTCTTCCGAGGCGGGGGTGGGCATCGGGGACCTTTCATCGAGGTACGGGCACGTGCGGGCGCCGGTGCGGGGCGCGGGTGCGCGGTGCGGGAGATCTCCCGGGCCCAGTCGGCGCTGGCCTCGGCCGCGGCCCGTCCGGACGCCCTCCGCTCCGTCCTCGGCCAGCTCGCCGCGCACACCGGGGCGTGGTCGGTCCTGTACGACGCCCGGGGCACCGAACTCCTCGCGGCGGGCCGCCGCCCCGCCGCCGCGGACCTGCTGCGCGACCTCGCCGTACACACCCTGCGGCGGGACGGCGGCCGTACGGCGGCGGCGAGCCACGCCCCCGACCAGGGCGTCCACCTCACCGTCCACACCCTGCCCGTCGGCGCGTCCCCGGTGTCCCGGCCGCGACGGTGGGTGATCATCCACAGCGAGGCGAGCAGGGCGGTGGAGAAGAGGACGAGGAGCAGTTGCGACGTGTGCGTTCCGGCGCTGTCCGCGGCGCGGGCGACCGGGTTGGGCAGGCCCGAACGGTCGAGCAGCCAGCCGAGGGCCAGACCTGCGGTCAGCAGCACGCAGGCGTTGCGCACGGCGGAGTGCCTGCGCAACCGGACCAGGCAGATCAGTCCCGGCAGGGCGAGCAGGACCAGGAGGAGCTGCATGCATTCGATGCCGAGATTGAACGCCGCCAGGCTGAGGGTCAGTTGAGTGGTGGAGAGCTTCATCTCGGCGAGGGTGAGCGAGAACGCCAGGCCGTGTCCGAGCCCGAAGACCCCGGCGATGACGGCCTCGTGTCCCGGGAAGACCGGGCGAACGGCGTGGACGGCCCCGACCAGAATGCTGAAGGCGATGAACGCCTCGACCGGCTGGGCCGGGATGTCGAGGCGGCCGAAAGCGCTCGCGGCCAGCGCCAGGGAGTGGCCGAGGGTGAACGCGAAGGTGGTGCGGGCGATCCGGCCGAGGGCGGTGCGGGTGCCCACCGAGCCGCGCCAGCGGTTCCCGGCCGCCCGGAGCGGCGCGGGCAGCAGCAGGATGAGCAGGAACAGCAGATGGTCGGTGCCTTCGAGAATGTGGTCGGCGCCGAGCCGGAACATGGCGTAGGTCCCGCTCCAGACGCTGCCGCCGTCCAGGTCGACGGTGAGGGGGGCGATGGTCATGGTCCGGGTGTCGATGCGGATGATGCCGACCTGGGTCGCGCCGTCCCGGCCGCCGCCGGCCACTCTGCCGGTGGCCCAGTCCTGCCGGACGGAGACCAGGACGGTGTGGGTGACGACCTGGTGGACGATGGCGTCGTAGTCGAGGACGAACCGCCGCACGTCCCCGCCGGGAGGCGGGGTGAGGGTGGCCTGGACGGTCAGCTCGCGGTAGACGCCGGTGGAGGTCTGCTCCGCCCGGCTCAGCGCCAGGGCGCCGAACGCGACGGCCCATGCCTTGCCCCCGACGGTGGTGGGGCGGACGTGGGCGGCCAGGTAGCGGCGGATCGCGGGGGTCCGTGCCGCCAGTCGCCCCGCCGTGGTGGTGTCGTCCAGGGCGATGCCGGCGGCCCGGGAGAAGTCGCTGAGCGGCAGCTCCAGTTCGGCGGTCACCGACGCCTCGTGCACGTCGAGCAGGAGCACCGAGTGCGGCATGGGATGCGCGGCGGCAGGCGGCGCCGCCAGAAGCAGCGCCGCCAGGACCGCCACCGCCGACCCGACCGCCATGCGGAGCACCGACGACAGCGAGAGCGGTGAGCGGATCGTCGGGTTCATCAGAACGTGAACTCTCCGCCGTAGTCGCGGGTGTGGTCGCGGTAGACGGTGTGGTAGTGCACGCCGCTGTAGACGACGCCGTTCTGGCAGACGAACTCGATCCAGACACCGGGGCCGTCGATGCGCACGTAGTCACCCTGGCTGGTCAGGGCGCTGCTGCCCGAGTACGCGATGTAGGTGCTGGACAGTTCCGACTGGTAGGTGCTCAGCAGCGAGGCGGAGGTCGTGTCGTCCGCGACCTTGACCCACGGGGTGATGGCCGCGAGGACGAGCGCCTGCTGGGTGCTGGAGAGCCCGCTGACCGCGAGGCCCTGCTTGGTCGTCGGGAACTGGCCGTCCTTGCCCGGGCCCAGCAGCACGTCGCTGTACGACGTCGAGAGCTTGGCCGAGGAGAGCTGGCTGCTGCTCAGGCTGCTGAGCATGGCGAGCATCGCGCTGCGCTGCCCGTTCAGCGGCGCGTACGTGGTGCCGTTCGAGGTCCAGCTCGACGGCTCCACGCCGACGAAGTACGGGGTGGTGCCCTCGACCGCGCCGTTCTTGTAGGTGAGGTTCACCGCCAGGTGGTGACCGCCGAAGTGCAGTTGCCAGGTGCCGGTGGTGCTCGGGGTGCCGAGGAACGCCAGGTAGTAGTTGCCGCTGCCGTAGCCGCTGGCGGTCTTCCCGAGGTAGTCGTCGGCGGCCAGGATCTGGGAGACCTGGTCGTACCCGGTGCCGCTGCCCGTGCCGGTGGCCGCCTGGACCACCGCCTTGGCGGCGGCGAGCTGGGTGCTGCTGAGCGTGCTGAACTGGATCCCGACGCGGCAGGTCGAGCCGCACGGGAGGTTCGACCAGGCGATGGCGTTGGCCTTGGTGAAGCTGAGGAGCACCGACGACTTCTGGCTCGTGGACAGGGTGTTCAGGAACGTGTTGGCCGCGGTGACCACGTCCGAGACGGCCGCGGTCGACACGGACGTGGTGGCCGACGTGCCGGCCGGGTCGCTCTGGGCGGTCGCGGCGTTCGCGTGGACGTAGGCCCCTGTGAAGAGGAAGGCGGTGGCCGCCGTGAAGGCCACGCCCGTCCGCTGCCATCTCCCCGCCAGTCTGCTGCGTGTGCTGTTCTCTGGCACCTCGACGGTCCCTTCGGTAGTAGTCCGCAGGGCTTCCGGGAACTGCCCCCACCCGACCGTTAGTCATGAACCTGACAATGACAATGGCGAACGGCAACTCGCATCTCATGCCGGGCCGGAGAGGAAATTCGGGAACCCCCGCGCTGTCGTCCGAATGCGCTGGAGCGCAGGAAACGCTGCTGTGCACCGCCTCTAAAGACAATCTGAGCAACCTGTGAGTTCACCCAGGAAACCTGAAGTCCCTGCTCCTGGCCCTCCTCTCGCCGCCGGACGGACCGATCGGCCGCTCGGCCGGATCCGAGCCCGTGGTGTGATCGTCGCCACAGAGACGTCAAGTGCCGAGCGGACAGGGCTGGTTGTGGAACTTTCCCTGCGTGACCGGATACGCGCCGGCGATCCGGAAGCCTTCGCCGAACTGTTCGGCGCGCATGCCCAGGCCGTCTACGGTCATGCGGCCCGTCTGTCGGCAGACCGGGGCACCGCGGAGGACGTGGTGTCCCTGACCTTTCTGGAGGCCTGGCGGCTCCGGGAGAAGCTGAGACCCGAGTCCGCCGCCCCGGACGGAGACGCCGACGTGCCCGACGGCGACGGACTGCGCCCCTGGTTGTACGGCATCGCCACCAACGTCCTGCGCAACACGCGCCGTACCGCCCGCCGGCACAGCGCCGCGCTCGCCCGGCTCCCCGACCGCGCGGCGGACCGTGACACCCTGCCGGACTTCGCCGACGACCTCGTCGACCGCATGGAGCAGGCGGAGCGGCTCGCCGCCGCGCGTACCGCGCTCGGCCGGCTGCGCAGAGCCGAACGCGAAGTGTTCGCCCTGTGCGTCTGGTCGGGACTGAGCTACGCGGCCGCGGCTGAGGCCCTCGGCGTGCCGACGAGCACCGTACGGTCCCGGCTCGCCCGGGCGAGGCAGCGGCTACGGGCCCTGTCGGAGGCGGAGCTGGCCCGGCGCGCCTCCGCCGAGCGGCGTACCGGGCACGCGGAGGAGCCGAGTACCGCCGCGCCACCGCAGGTTCCCCCTCGGACACCGCATGTTCCTCCTCGGACACCGGATGTCTCCCCTCAGCAGAAAAGGCCGGGACTCGGCCCGCGCACCGGACAGGTACCGGGTGGCCGTCCCGAGACGGCCCGGTCGACACAGGAGAAGCACCGATGAGCCCCGAAGAACGCGCAGAGCGCCAAGAGCGCCAAGAACTGGCCGGGCTGCTGCCGAGCCCGGGCGAGCCGGTCCTGACGACCCACCGCCACGACCTGCTGAAGGACCGACTGATGAGAGAGCTCACCGAGCAAGCCCCGCAGCTCCCGGAGACCGCGACAGCACCCGGCCGGCGAGCGCGCGCCCCGCGTCGCCGGTTCGCGGTCATCGCCGTACCCCTCGCCACGGCGGCGGCGACCGTCGCGGCGTTGCTCGCCGGCGCCGTCGGGTCCAGGACCGCCGCGACCGACCCGGACGCCGTCGACCTCCTCCAACGCATCGCCGAGGTGGCCGCCGCGCAGAAGGCCGTGCCCGTCAGGGACGACCAGTACGTCTACGTCCGTACCCAGGGCGCCATGAAGTTCTCGGACACCGACATCCGGGTTCTGCGCGAGGCGAGTTGGACCGCCGTCGACGGCAGGCGCGCGGGACTGCGCCGGGTCACGGTGCTGGTGGGTCCGCCGTTCCGGGCCCGGGACCCGTTCTCCTCCTACTCCAAGGGCACGCACGACATGAAGCTGAACCCCGACCCGAACGTCACCACGTTCCGTGAGCTCCAGGCGCTGCCCACCGACCCCGATGCGCTGCTGGAGAAGATCTATGCCGGCACGGGAGGAGAGGGGCAGACCAGACAGAGCGCGGCGCTGGAGAAGATCGGCGACCTGCTGCCCGACGCCACGCTCCTGCCCGAACTGGACGCCGCGCTCTATCGCGCGGCCGCGAAGATCCCGGGTGTCTCGGTCGTCGCCGACGCCAGGGACTACACCGGCCGCTCCGGCATCGGCCTGAGTTTCAGGGAGCGCGACGGCCGCACCGTCTGGGTCTTCGACAGGAAGTCCCTCGGCTTCCTGGGCTCGGCGGACGAGGCACTGCTGGAGGTCGGGGTCACGGACAGGGCAGGCGAGACGTCGACCACGTGAACGACGACTCCCAGGATTCCGACCAGGATCTTTCCGACGACGCCCATGACAGAACTCCTTGGATATGGGGATACCGACGTCCTCCTGACGTCGCCCAAGCAGTCTGTTCCGGCACTCCGCGCGGATCGTCGCCCTGAACGAGGAACCCGACCCCCGACTTTCGTATCCCCCGGGGCCGGCCGAACCGGCAATGACGGCATCTGGCATGCGACAACTGACCGCGGCGGACAGCGAAAAGGCCCGGGTCCATGACCTGGGCCTTCCCCATGGGGCGGGTGGCGCGACCGAACTCGCGCCGCACGGCGCCTACATGTGCACCGCGGGTGCCTTGTCGGGGTCGGCGACCGGTGCGCCGCGCCGGTACAGCAGCACGCTGACCACCAGGCCGGCGGCGAAGAAGGCGGCCGACCACCAGTAGGCGGTGGAGTATCCCTCCAGGCTCGCGTGGGCCAGGACCATCGGGTCCTTGAGGTTGCGGCCCGCCAGGTAGTCGGTGACGGCGCTGGTCGCGAGGGTGTTGAGGAGGGCGGTGCCGAGGGAGCCGCCGACCTGCTGCATGGTGTTGACGGCGGCGGAGGCGACACCGGCGTCCTCGGTGCGCACGCCGTCCGTGGCCAGAGCCATCGCGGGCGCCATCACGAGTCCGAAGCCGAGGCCGGCCAGGACCAGCGGCGGCAGGATGTCGGTGGCGTAGGAACTGGTCAGGTCGAGACCGGTCAGCCAGACCATGGCGGCGGCCGCGATGCCCATGCCCAGCGGAACCACCGGCTTGGGGCCGATGCGGGGGACGAGGACGGTGGTGGCGAGGGTCGAGGTGAGCATCAGCCCGGCGATCATCGGGAGGAAGGCCAGTCCCGTCCTGATCGGGCTGTATCCCAGGCTCTGCTGCAGGTAGTAGGTGAGGAAGAGGAAGACCCCGAACATGCCGGCGCCGATGATCAGCACGGAGAGGAAGGACGCGCCGCGGTTGCGGTCGAGCAGGACGCGCAGGGGCAGCAGGGGGTGGGCGGCCCGGGTCTGCCACCAGGTGAACAGGGTGAGCAGTACGGCCCCGGCGAGCAGGAAGCCCCAGGTGGCCGGTGAACCCCAGTCGTGGGTCTCGGCGTTGGAGAAGCCGTAGACCAGGCAGAACAGTCCGCCGGAGACGAGGACCGCGCCGGGGACGTCGATCCGGGCGCTCCTGTCGCGGGTGGCGCGCCGCAGCAGGACGGCGCCGCCGACGAAGGCGACCGCGGCGAAGGCGACGTTGACGTAGAGGGTCCAGCGCCAGTCGAGGTGCTCGGTCAGGACACCGCCGAGCAGCAGGCCGATGGCCCCGCCGGCGCCGGCGATCGCGCCGTAGACGCCGAAGGCCCTGGCACGTTCCCTGGCGTCGGTGAAGGTCGTGGTCAGCAGGGACAGGGCGGCCGGGGCGAGCAGTGCGCCGAACGCGCCCTGGACGGCGCGGGCGCCGACGAGCAGCTCGAAACTGCCGGCGGCACCGCCGAGCGCGGAGGCCCCGGCGAAGCCGACCAGCCCGACCAGGAAGGTGATCTTGCGGCCGAACAGGTCGGCTATCCGGCCGCCGAGCAGCAGCAGGCTGCCGAAGGCGAGGGCGTAGGCGGTGACGATCCACTGCCGGTCGCCGTCGGAGAAGCCGAGGTCCTTCTGGGCGGAGGGCAGGGCGATGTTCACGATCGTCCCGTCCAGGACCACCATCAGCTGGGCCACTCCGATGACGGCGAGGATCCACCAGCGATGGGGAGGCGGCGCGTCGGCGGAGGGAAGGGCGGAGACGGTGGTCCCGCTCGACGGTGTCGAGGCGGAGGTTTTGGGCATGACGAAGCTCCTGGAGGGGTGAGCAGAGGTGATCAGAAGCGGGCGGAGGTGAGCAGGGGGGAGCAGGAGTGAGCAGGGGCCGGCTGGAGTGGAGCTGGAGAATCCCGGGTCAGGCCGCGGGAGCGCCGATGCGCGTGCCCCGCGGGGGCGCCGGGCGCCGCGGCAGGCAGTGGGTGACGCCGCGCAGGACACCGGTGACCGGTTCGGGTTCGGATCCGGGTCCGGATCCGGATCCGGATCCGGGCTCCGCGAGCGCGCGTCGCCGGGCCTCGGCGGCCGACGACGCGGAGAAGGTCTGCCAGTACCGTGCCTGGCGGTTGAGTTCGCCGATCAGCGGCATGAGGTCGGTCGTGGCGGGGGCGACGGCAGGGGCGGGGGCGGGCAGCCCCAGCCGCTCGGCCGGTCCGTCCCCGAGGGCCTGGCGGAGCACGCGGTGGATGAGGATGCGCACCTGCTCCTCGGACAGGGCCATCCCCGGCGCGCCGGCCATCGCACGGGCCTGGGCGTCGACCGTCGCGGCGGTCAGCGCGCGTGAGGTGGCGTCGGGGGCGGCCGTCCGGGAGTCCAGCAGGTCCCGCAGCCGACGGGCGTCGGCGTGGGTGGCGACGCCCTGGTGAAGGCTGTCGTCGATGCCGAGGAGATGGGCGACGTACGACCAGTACGCGTACAGGTGGCGCTCCTCCTCGCCGCTGATCTCGATGCCCACGGCGGCCAGCGCCTCGTACGCGACGAGGGTGAAGCCCAGCCAGAGGCGGGCCGTGTCCGCCTGGCTCACCGGGACTCCCCCGGCGGACGTGTCCCGGCCGCCGGCCGTCGCCGAGGCCCGTAGCCGGGCATGGCGCAGCCGGAGCCGGACCGTGGCCACGTATCCCGGGGCGCCGCGCAGCAGCCCGCCCGGCCGCAGCGCCTGCCGTATCCACACCCCGGTCTCCACGAGTCGGCGCGTGGCCAGGTCCTGCGGACCGCCCGCGCGGACCAGCTGCCCCGCGACGGCCGGGGACGCGTAGAGGTGGGCGAGGGCGGCGGGGACCGAGCAGAGCTGGAACCACAGGGGCGGCACGGACAGGGTCGTGATGTCGCCCCGGTGCGGCGTCAGGGGATCGATCCCGGCCGGGACGGTCTCCACCTGCTCCAGCAGCGCGGCGACGGCGGCCGGGAGAGGCGAGTCCAGGACGTCCGGGCCGGCTGCGCCGCACCGGAGTCCGGCGGCGAGGGCGTGCCGGACCCGGTCGCCGTGGAGGTCCAGCTCGGCGATGACCGCGTCGGCGAGGGGATCGCCGCCGGCGAGCGCACCACCGCCGGCGCACGTGAGCACGGGTGCGGGTGGCATGCGGCGATCGGGCTGCGAGGGATGCGCTGGCTGCGAGGGGGGTGCGGGGTGTGCGGGGTGTGCGGTCATGTCGCTCTCACTTTCCGGCTCTCCTGGAGGGTCACCTGCGGCCGTCCGTGTCAGGCAGGCACGCATCACACCGGAGCACTTCCTGACGCCTGTCAGATTACCGATAATCTGACAGGCGTCAAGTAAGCTGGGAGTGCGTACGCTGGCACGACCGAAAACAAGGGAGGCAAGGGTGGGAGCAGCAACCGGATCCGCTCGGCGGCCGGGACGTCCAGGCGTGGACACTCCCGCGGTGCCCGAGGAGCAGAGCATCCTGCAGCGCGGGCTGGAAGCCTTCGCGGAGCTGGGCTACGACCGCGCCTCGGCTCGCGAACTGGCCCGCCGGCTGGGCGTGAGCCACAACTTCATCAACGACCGCTACGGGTCCAAGGCGGCCTTCTGGCGCGCCGTGGTGGACCACGCGCTCGGTTCACAGCTGGCTCTCCTGACGGAGGCCGATCCCGCGGCGGACGCAGCGGAGCGCCTGCGGCGGCTGATGGCCGACTTCTACCGCTCCGCGGTGGAGACGCCGCTGGTGGGACGCATCATGGTGGACGAGTTCTCCCGTGACAGCGAGCGTCTGGACTACCTGTACGAGCGGTACATCGCGCCGCTCATGCAGCGCCTCCTGCCCGACGTCGAGAGTCTCGTGACCGCGGGCCGCATGGCACCCGTCCCGGCGGACGTCCTGTTCTTCGTCGTCGTCGGCCCCGTATCGGGCATGGTGGAGATGCCCCTGGCCCGCCGCCTGGGGAGGCCCGAGGCCACCTCACCGGAGCAACTCGGCGCAACGGCGGAGCTGCTGGCATCCCTGGTGGTCAACGGCCTGCTCGCGACGGCGCCGGAGAGCGGTTCCCCGGCGAAGGCGTGAGCGGGGTCGTTCCCCGAAGGGGCCCGCTCTCTGTGACGACTCGTACCCGGCTGACCGTGATGGCCGCGACGGCCGCGTTCGCCGCTGCCGGCGGCCTGATCACCGCCTCCCCCGCCTCCGCAGCCGTCACCTGCGCCTCTCCCGTCTGGAAGGCGCAGTACTTCGGCAACTCCGCCTTCAGGGGTACGCCGAAGCTGACCGCCTGCGACTCCGCCATCGCGGAGAACTACGGCTACGGCGACCCGCCCGGCGTCACACTCCCCAGGGACAACTTCTCCGTCCGCTGGTCCCTCACCCGGGACTTCGGGTCCGGCGGTCCCTTCCGGCTCTCCGCCGCCACGCAGGACGGCATGCGCGTCTACGTCGGCGGCGTGCGGAAGATCGACCTGTGGAAGAACGTCTCCACCACCGCCCGCAAGACCGTCGACCTGACCGTCCCGGCCGGCAAGCACACGCTGCGCGTGGACTACGTCGCCTGGACCGGCACCGCCAACGCCGCGATCACGTACGCCCCGCGCACCGATGCCGCCGTCGACAAGGTCAAGCCGCTCGCCCCGACCGGCTTCACCGCCGCGTACAACCGGGACACCGGGAAGACCACCCTGCGCTGGGCCGCGAACAAGGAGATGGACCTCGCCGGTTACCGCGTCTAGCCGGCACGGGGCCGACGGAACTGCTGCGGGCCGGAGCCGTTGCCCGCCGACGCGACCTCGGAACGGCTGCGCGGGGAGACGCATGCGCATGATCGTTCTGGACCGGGACCTGCCGAAGGTTCCCGGAATCGTGGCACTCGGGCCCGTGCAGCCTCACATCCGGGATCTCAGCACGTCGACCTCGCAGCCCGGCGCGAAGGGGTCGAAGCCGTGCTCGGCGAGCCAGCGGACGATCAGCAGGCTTCGCAACGACCACCACGCGTGGATCACGTCGAGGTCGACGGCGGTGCCGTAGCCGGCGATGACGTCGTCGAGGTGCTCCTCGTGTCCCAGCGTGAACGTGGCGAGGTCGTACAGGGCATCACCCTGGCCCGCCTCGGACCAGTCGATGATGCCGGTGACCTCGTCGCCGTCGACGAAGACGTGCGCGATCTGCAGGTCGCCGTGCGTGAACGCCGGAGTCCACGACCGGAGCGCGGCCTCGGCGACCTGGCGGTTGCGGGTGACCAGGTCGGCGGGCAGGACACCGTTCGTCACGAGCAACTCGCACTCGTCGTCGAGTTCCGCCGCCAGCGCGACGACACTCCGCCCGGCCCGGCCCTGCCGCGGCGGCAGGGGCGCGTCGTGCAGCTTCCGGATGGCGGCGCCCGCCGCGGCCCACGCCGCCGGGGACCCGGTCGACGGCCCGCCGAGGCTCCCGAGCGTCGTCCCCGGGAGCGCGGCGAGCGCGAGCACGGGCGGCTTGCGCCACAGGACCTCCGGGGTCGGGACCGGCACGAGGGACATCACCTCGACCTCGACGTCGATGCGCGTCTGATCGGCGTCCACCTTCAGGAACACGTCGCCGACGCGCAGAGTCGCGCGCTCGGAATGGGCGACGACGACCTCGACCTCATCCATGGGCACCCAGTATCCCGGGGACGATCGCCGACGTCGCCGGCTTTGTCGCCTGCGACATCACGGCCGAACGCCGGTCCGGGAATGTGACGCTTGATCGTTCGGGTGCGCTGGTATCTCAGGGCACTCCGGTGACGGCTGTGCCCCGCGATGGCCGATGACAACGACAACGGGGCTTCCGGGTGGGCATGAGAACTGAACAGAGCGTTCGGCGCGGTCGCCGTCGAACTGGTCCGAAGAAGCGGACGTGGGTCGCGTTGGGGGCACTCGTCGCCGGCGGCGGCGTGGCCGTGGCGACCGTCGCCACGGCCGGCTCACCAGGCCATGGAGCGCCGGCCGCGCAGGGACCGATCAAGACGCATGTCCACTCGCTGTCCCTGACCGGAGCCGATGCGTCGCTCAGGACGCTGGGGGCCCGGTCCACGGCTCCGTTCAGCATGGTCGGCGTCACCTGGAACGGCGCGCACGCCGAGCTGCGCGGCACGGTGGAGGTGCGGACCCGTTCCGCCGCCGACGGCCGGTGGACCCGGTGGCTGAAGATGCAGCAGCCGGACGAACTCCCCGACGCCGCCGAGCTGAACCGTCCCGGTGTGCGCGGCGGGATGTCCCCGATGTGGTCGGGGCCGTCGAACGGAATCCAGGTCCGCGCGACCGGCGCGGGCCGGACGACCGCGTTGCCCGCCGGGCTGCGGGTGGACCTGGTCGACCCGGGCAAGCCCGCTACCGGCGGGACACCGGACTCCGGCATGGGTCTGGCGGACTACGCCATGGATGCGACGGCCACCGACACCGCCTCCCCGGCGGCCACCGACACCACCGCTACGACGGACACCTCCGCCCCGGCCGACACCGCGCCGGCCACCACGGGCACCGGCGCCTCGGACACCCCGACCGCGACGGACTCCGCGTCGCCCACGGACACCTCCACGGCCACCTCCACCGCCACGGACTCCACCTCCGCCGCCCCGTCCACCGGGACCTCCACCTCCGCCACCACCTCGACCTCGCCGAGCGCGTCCCCGACGACCTGGCCCAGCCAGCTTCCGACGACGTCCGAGGCGTACCCGTCCTGCACGACCTCCTCGTCCGGCCCGTCCGCGTCGGCGTCGGCGACCCCGCCCGACCCGATGCCGTCCGCGACCGTCTCGACGGTGGCGCCGCCCACCGTGGTGACCCGGGCCGGCTGGGGCGCGGACGAGTGCGCGCGGGAATCGGGTTACCCGTCGTACGGCTCGGCGGTGAAGGTGATGTTCGTCCACCACACGGACACCACCAACGACTACTCCTGCGCCGACTCCCCGGCGATCGTGCGCGGCATCTACGCCGAGCACCTCAACCAGGGCTGGCGCGACCTGGGGTACAACTTCCTCGTCGACAAGTGCGGGACCATCTTCGAGGGCCGCTTCGGCGGAATGGCGCTCCCCGTCGTCGGCGCCCAGACCTACGGGTTCAACACCAACAGCATGGGCGTGGCCGCCATCGGCACGTACACCGACCTCAGCGGCGGCGACTCCACGGCCAGCACCTTCACCGGGGCCGCGCCGAGCCAGGCGATGCTGGGCTCCATCGCCCGTATCGCGGCCTGGAAGTTCGGCATGACCGGCGTGAACCCGGGCACCGGTACCGCGTCCCTGCCCGAGGGCTCCTCCGACAGCTACGGCTTCACCCTGGGCAAGAGCTACGGCTTCAACGCGATCTCCGGGCACCGCAACGGCTTCGCCACCGACTGCCCCGGCAACCAGCTCTACAACGCCCTGAGCACGATCCGCTCCTACGCGGCCGGCCCGGTCGGCGCGGTCTCCGTCACCGGGATGTCCGGCGGGGCGGCCAAATCCGGGACGAGCTACTACACCAAGGGCGCGGCCACGGTGAGCTGGACGACCGCCACGCCGTCCGCGGTGATCTCCGGCTTCGACGTCCTGGTCGACGGCAAGGCCGTGGCCCACACCTCCGGCTCCGCCCGCTCCGCCTCGGTCCCGGTGACCGCCGGCAGCCACACCGTCCAGGTCCGCGCCACCCACGTCCGCGGTTCGACCACCCTGTCCGGCTCGGTCACCCTGGTCGGCGACACCACCGTGCCCACGTTCCCGACCGCTCCCGGCGTGCGGGTGCGCACCGGCACGGTGAGCTCCACCTCCGTCCCGGTCACGGTGACCTGGAAGGCCGCCGACAACGCGGCGCTCGCCAAGGTCACGGCGACCTCGCCGTCCTCGGCCACCTTCGGCCCGACGGCGACCTCCTGGTCGACCAGCGCCAAGCCCGGCACGTCGGACCTGTTCGCCCTGAAGGCGTACGACGTGGCCGGCAACGCCACCGCCGCCTCCGTCCACCGGACGCCGAACATCGTCCAGGAGACCTCCACCACGCGGACCGGCAGCTGGACGCGCAAGAGCAGCACCAGCTACCTGGGCGGGTACTCCTACGGTTCCTCGTCCGCCAAGGCCTCGATCAGCTGGACCTTCACCGGACGCTCGGTGGCCTGGATCGTCTCGCGGGCCTCCACCTCGGGCCAGGCGTACGTCTACGTCGACGGCACCAAGGTCACCACGGTGGACCTGAAGTCCTCCACCACCCTCTACCGCCAGGCGATCTGGACCAAGACCTGGTCGGCCGCCGCCAAGCACACCCTGAAGATCGTCGTGGTCGGCACCGCGGGCCGCCCGACCGTCACCACCGACGGCATCGCCACCATCGGCTGAACCGCCGGCCGTACCGCACGAAGGAGCCCTCTGCCCGCGGGAAGTCCGCAGGCAGGGGCTCCCTTCAGGCACATCCCGCTTCCCGTCGACACCAACGGCACCATCCACATCCACAACGCGAACAGGTCCCCCGACGTCGTCGCCGGCATCGAGGGCTACATCGGCTGACCACGAACCCGCCCCCCGGCGAGAAAGCAGCGGCCCTCCGGCGCACCTTCCCCGGCCGGAGGCCTCGCCGTGTGGGACGCAGGGCGCGGCGAGTGCTGCTCATCGATCTGGCGCGGCGCCCCGGTGATGCTGCCGAACGCCATGCCCTGACAGGGACTCCGCCGGGACGACGTGCCCGTTCGTTCCCCAGATCCGTCCGGATCCTGCGTAACATCCCGCCGGCCCCGAGCGTGTCCTGGACATGAGCAGGTACGCGGCACGGGGACGTGCCCGACGGACGGGGGACGACGGGGATGGCGACGCAGCCGGAGGAATTCGACGCGTTCTACTCCGCCACCGCCAAACGCATGGTTGCCGTGGTCTATGCGATGACCGGTGACCTGGGGGAGGCGGAGGACGCGGTGCAGGAGGCGTACGTACGCGCGTGGCAGCGCTGGGCGAAGCTCACGCGTGAGGGTGATCCACTGCCGTGGGTGCGCACGGTGGCGATGCGGCTGGCGATCAGTACATGGCGGCGGGCCAGGGGGAGGCTGCGCGCGCACTTCCGGCACGGCCCGCAGCCGGATGTGCCCGAACTCTCGGGCGACCGTGTGGCGTTGGTGGCCGCGCTGCGCGAACTGACCCCCGACCAGCGGCAGGCGGTTGTCCTGCACCATCTCCTGGACCTGCCGGTGGAGCAGGTCGCGCGGGAGACCGGCGCCTCCAACGGCGCCGTACGCACCCGGCTCAGCCGGGCCCGCAAGATCCTCGGCGAGCGGCTCGCCGAGAGCGATCCCACTTCCATTGCCGAGGGGGCGGCCAGCCATGGCTGAAGTCGAGGAACTGCTGGACGAGGTCACGGTGCGCATGCCCGCCGCGGCTCAACTGCGCGCCCGGGGGGACCGGCGGCTCGCCCGTCGGCGGTCCGGTGCCGTGGCCGCGGCCGTCGTCGCGGTGGCGGGGGTGGTGACCTGGGCCGTCCTGCCGGGGAACGGTACGCATGAGACGCGTCCGGCGAAGACGCCGACCGCCTCGCAGTCGGCCGCGGTGGGAATCACCCCGTACCAGAGGAACGGGGTGATAGAGCTCAAGGCAGCCAAGGCGCTGCCGTTGTACGAGGAGTGGCACTGGCGGGCGAGCGGGGACGGGAGCGACGACCCGGCCCTCGGGTCGGTGGGAGGGTGCTTGTCGGTGGACCAGGTTCTGCAGCGACCGAGCAGCACGTGGAGCTACGACCGGGACTTCCGGGGAGACCGGGGGGCCAAGGCGCGGCACACGTACATCGAGTACGGCGGCCGGAGCGACCTCACCACCGACCTCTCCCGGCTGCGCGAGGCGCTCTCCGGCTGTGGCCTGACGTCGAAGGGCGCGTCCGCGGGTCCTCAGGGCCGGACCGTCGAGACGTACACGGGGACCGTCGATCAGCGCGTGGCGCGGACCGTCGTCGAGTACGGCACCCGATGGCTCTCGGTGGTGCAGGAATCCGGCGGGACGCCGGGGCGCTGACCCGGCCCGGCCCTGACCGGTCCTGCAGGAGGTGAAGGCCCGTGCCCGTCGTTCGCCGGCCCTCCTTCACGATGGTCCGCGCCGGCCTGCACCGCCGGAGAAATGCCACACGGTTGCTCGCGAAGTGGCGTCCGGTGCCAGAGGCTGGGGCGATGACAGAGCCTGTTCAGGAACCAGGAGAGCCGTTCGGTCTGGAGCGCCACCCAGCCCGGGTGGTCGCGTTCAGCGATGCCGTCATCGCCATCGCCATCACACTGCTCGTCCTGGAGATCCACCCGCCGCACGACACCAGCCACCTGCTGCACGGCCTCGCCGCGCTCTGGCCGTCCTACCTGGCCTACGCGGTCACCTTCATGCTGATCGGGCAGGTGTGGGCCAACCACCACATCATGTTCGACCACATCCGCAGCGCCGACCGGGTGGTGCTCTTCCTCAACACCGTGCTGCTCATGGACGTCGCGTTCCTGCCCTTCGCGGCCTCCGTACTGGCCGCAGCACTCCGCGACGGGCACGGGCAGCGCACCGCCGTCGTCCTGCACGGCATCACGTTCGAACTCGCGGCCGTTCTCTTCAACGTCATCTGGTGGTACGCCTGTCACGACCGTCGGCTGCTCGCCACCAGCATCGACGCGGCCGGGGCGACAGCCATCGGCCGACGTTTCCGGCTCGCCCTCGTCTGGCTCGGCACCGGAACCCTGCTCGGTGCCCTGCTGCCCGCGGCCGGCATGGCCGTGATCGCGTCCTTCATCCTCTACTACTGGCTGCCCATCGCGGGCGAGATCGCCAGGGTGAAGCGCCGACGTGGCGGCGCGGATCCGGGATGAGGCGGCCGCGACGGGCTGTCAGCCCCCTCGTGCCGGCATGCGGCCGTGACAGACACACCTGATCAGCGTCCCGCCGAAACCACGCTCGGCTTCCTGCGAGCCTGGGCCCCGCCGGCGACGGCGGTCTCCAGCCACTCGGCCGGCTGCCCGACACATGGCCCGACCTCGGCCCGCGACATGCAGGACCCCCCTTCCCCCTGGAGGCGGCCTGGCTCTGGGAGGACGACGAGAGCGCCGGCCCCGAGGACCCGCGGATCGACGCCGCGTTCAACAAGGGGTCCGTTGTTCTCGGAGCCGAGGACGGGCAGTCCTTCTGGCTCCTGCTGACCACCGGCTCAGGCCGCAGAACCCACCGCCCTGTTGCGCCCCAGGCCGGCGGTCCCGATCCATTCCGCCTCCGCCTCCGGCGCGATCGGCGACCGGATCCGCGTGAAGCAAGACAGCAACCATCCCGAGCACCACAAGGACGCTGCCGCGACCTGGCTCCCGACACCGACGTGCGCATCCTGCCCACCGGACAGGTACTCACGCTGTGACCCGTGGGCGAACGAGGTGCCGTGTTCCTTCTTGGAGGGGAGAGGGAAGGAAAGGCCGTCAGGGGAGGCGGCTTCGACGGTGACCTCGGTGGCGATGGCGAGGTGCCTGGCAGCGCCGTCGGCCACCCGCCCGGGGATGACCGGTCCGGCGTCGGGGTCGGCGCCGCCGTCATGGTGGTAGAGGGCCAGGTTGCCCCAGGGGCGTTGTAGGCCAGGCCGCCGCCTCGGCCGCGGCGGAATCCGGTGCGCCGCAGGTGGTGGGCCGACGAGGCACGTCGATGATTCGCTCCGTGTGGGGGAAGTCGCCCGGGTCGGGGGTGAGCGTGAGCGGGGCGGTGGTGCCGCCGGGCCCCGGGTGTGGCGCGGGCCCGGGCCGCACACGCGCCGGCGTGCGGCCCGGGGGCGAAAAGGGGGCACCGGGGTGGCGACGGTCAGGGCTTGAGGAGGGCCTTGATCGCGCGGCGCTCGTCCATCGCCTGGTAACCCTCGGCGACCTGGTCCAGGGGGAGGGTGAGGTCGAAGACCTTGCCGGGGTTGATGCGACCGGAGAGGACGCGGTCGATGAGATCGGGGAGGTAGCGGCGGACGGGTGCCGGGCCGCCGCGGAGGCCGACCTGGGAGAAGAACAGTTCCTGGCCGTCGACGGCGACCTCGTGCGGGACACCGACGAAGCCGACGTTGCCGCCGGGGCGGGCGGAGTGCAGGGCCTGGCGCATGGACTCGGCGGTGCCGACGCACTCCAGGACGGAGTCGGCGCCGATGCCGCCGGTCAGTTCCTTGATCCGGGCGACGCCGTCCTCACCGCGCTCACTGACGATGTCGGTCGCGCCGAACTCGGCGGCCAGCTTCTGCCGGGACTCGTGGCGGCTCATCGCGATGATCCGCTCGGCGCCGAGTTCCTTGGCGGCGATGACGCCGCACAGGCCGACCGCTCCGTCGCCGACCACGACGGCCGTCGAGCCCGGCCCGACCTCGGCGGCGAGGGCGGCGTACCAGCCGGTGCCCATCACGTCGGAGACGGCGAGCAGGCTGGGGACGAGGTCGCCCGAGGGGTGCTCGTCGGTGGCGACCAGGGTGCCGTGGGCGTTGGGGATGCGGACGAAGTCGGCCTGACAGGTGCTCATGAACTCCCGGTGCAGACAGCTCGACTGCCAGCCGTTACGGCAGTTCGCACAGGTGTTGTCCGAGGTGGCGAAGGAGCCGACCACGAACTGGCCCGGCTTGACGTGAGTCACCTCGGCGCCGACCTCCTCGACGATGCCGACGTACTCGTGTCCCATCGGGTGCGGGTCGCCGATGGGCTCCAGGCCGCGGTACGGCCACAGATCCGAGCCGCACACGCAGGTGGCGACCGTGCGGATGACCGCGTCGGTGGGGCGGCTGATCCTCGGGTCGTCCAGGGTCTCGAAGCGCACGTCGCCGGGGGCGTGGATGACTGCTCCGCGCATGGTGGTCTTTCCTTCACTGCGAGGGTTCGGGTGTGAGGGGCTGAGGTGCCGCGTTCAGGGGGCTTGAACAGCGGCCCGACATCGAGCCTCACACGCACGGGAAGGCTCGAAAAGCGGAGGAATCCATCCGGGGAGGGAAACATCCTGGGCAGAATTCCTCCCCCTTTCTCGCGTGCGATCGATGCCATGCTGGGTGGCATGACCGGCACCGTCCCCCTCAATGAGCTGGGAGAATTTCTCAAGAAGCGTCGCGCCGAGCTGAGCCCGCGCACGGTCGGCCTGCCCGAGTCCGGCAGGCCCCGCCGGGTGGCCGGGCTGCGCCGCGAGGAGGTCGCCCAGCTCGCCAGCATCAGCACCGACTACTACACGCGCCTTGAGCAGGGCCGTATGCAGGCGTCCGCGCCCGTGCTGGGCGTTCTGGCCCGGGTGCTCCACCTGAACGACGACGAGCGGAGCTACCTCTTCCAGCTCGCGGGCAGGACCGTCAGCCGCACCCGGCGCCGAGGCAGGCAGAAGGTCCAGGCTCGACTTCAGCGGGTTCTGGACGACCTCACCGCCACCCCGGCCATCGTGCAAGGCCGGCGTGGCGACGTCCTCGCCTGGAACGCGCTGGCGGCCGCGCTGGTCACAGATTTCTCCCGGGTCCCGGAAAAGCATCGCAACTATCCCCGGATCCAGTTCACCGATCCGGCCATGCGGACCCTGTACGCCGACTGGGAGACGTCCGCGCAGATTTCCGTGGCGCAGCTGCGGATGGAGGCGGCGAAGTATCCCGAGGATCCGCGACTGATCGAGCTGGTCGGTGAACTGTCCATGCGGGACGAGCAGTTCGCCCAGTGGTGGAGCGACCGTCGAGTTGCCGGCCGCACCGTCGGCACGAAGACCCTGAACCATCCCGTGGTCGGCGAACTGATCCTGGACTGGGACACCCTCACCGCCAGCACCGACCCGGACCAGAACCTGACCGTCTGGACCGCCGCGCCCGGCTCCGCCACCCACGACCGGCTGCGCATCCTCGCCTCCTGGGCCGCCGACCAGAACCTGCCGGCATCGCCCTCCGCCGGCTGACGGGGGCTCGGGAGGTCAGCTGCTCTGCTCCGGCTTCCGCGTGGCACCGCTCACCGGGGCGGCGCGGAGCATGGCCCTGTAGAGGGCGTCGTGCTCGGGCGAGGCGGGAAGGGTGCCTCGGGCCGGGGCCTCGAAGGACTGGATCATCAGGGCGACGACGCGTCGCCAGGCGTCGGGCGCGGCATCACCACAGGCGTTGACGACGCCGAGGTTGGCCATGTGCAGCAGGACCAGATCCGAGGGGTCGAAGTCCTCGCGCAGACGGCCCGTGGCCTTGGCGCGGCTGATGAGTTCCACCATGCCCTCGTACGCCTCGTTCCGGCGCTTCTCCATGGCCTTGGCGGTGGGGAAGGTCATGGTCAGGACGTCGGCGAAACCGCTGTCGGCGGCCTGCATCGCGCAGGCGGTCTCGATGTACCCGATGAAACCGTGCCAGGGGTCGGGGTGGTCGAGGGCGGTGGCGACCGCGTCGGCGTAGGCGTCCATCCGGTCCGAGAAGACGGCTGCGACCAGCGCCTCCTTCGTGGGGAAGTGCCGGAAGACGGTGGCGATCCCGACGCCTGTCTCGCGGGCCACCGAGGCCATGGAGGCGCCCAGGCCGTCGCGTCCGAACACGGCGCGCGCAGCGGCGAGGATCCTGCCGCGGTTGCGCTCGGCGTCACTGCGCACAGGCTGGGCAGCGGGGGCGTCGGAGTGCTGGTCGCCGGGGGTCATGACGGACAGTCTAGCAATCGGAAAGCCCTATCCATTTCTTGTGCTACGGTGGGCACATCGAAACGGAAAGGCCTATCCGAATCATGAAACGGATACCCCTTTCCGAATCATCCCGCCTCCTCGACGCCGTCCGTCTCTCCTCGACGGCGTTCTACGAAAGGATCGCTGTGACCAGCATCGCCATTGTCGGAGCCGGCCCCCAGCTGGGTCTGGCCATCGCCCGCACCTTCGGCTCCCAGGGTTACGACGTCGCCCTGATCTCCCGCAACCGCGCAAAGCTCGACGACCTCGTCGGCACGCTCACCGCCGAGGGCATCACCGCCGCCGCCTTCCCCGCGGACGTACTGGACCGCGACGCCCTCACCCAGGCCCTCAAGGACGCCGCCGCACGGTTCGGCCGGATCGACGTCCTGGAGTACTCCCCGCTCGGAACGTTCGGCTCGGTCGTCCTGACCACTCCCGCCGAGAGCGACCCGTCCGACGTGCAGCACGAGATCGAGTTCCAGCTGTACGGGGCGATCGCCGCCACCAAGGCGGTGCTGCCCGCCATGCGCGAGGCCGGCGCCGGCACTCTGCTCTTCACCACGGGCGCCGGCTCCCTCGACCCCGTGCCGGTCGTCGGCAACGTCAACGCCGCCGCGGCAGCGCTGCGCAACTGGGCGGTCAACCTGCACGAGGAACTGGACGGCACCGGCATCCAGGCCGCCCACATCGCACTGGACGTCTCGATCGCCGTCGCCCTCATCCCTGGCTCGCCGGTGATCCAGCCCGAGGACATCTCGCCCGTCTACTGGGATCTGCACACCACCAAGCGCGACCGGGCCGAGCTCGTCTTCAAGGGCTGATCGGCCCAGCCGTCCCGTCGAACCCCGATCGCGCCCCCGCGTGCGTGCGCCGCGGCGCGATCGAGGAGCAGGTTCCTTCGCGGCCTCCGGCGTCCTCCGGCTGATCCTGTCGGGGGCTGCACGTCGCGACCGCGCTCATGCCGTTGGCCGCCACGAGGATTCCCGTGATCATGGTCCTCCCCATGAGCTTCCACGCCCGCCGCAAGGAGGCCCCCGGGCAGAACGCCCTATGGGGTGGCGGCGCTGCCGGACGCCGTCAGGTTCTGGTCGGCGGCCCAGGACGCCAGGAGCCGCAGTCCGTCGTGGGACGGGGAGTCGGGCGGGGCGGTCCAGACGATGATGTGCTGGTCGGGGTCGGTGGTGCAGGCCAGGGTGTGCCAGTCGAGGGTGAGGTCACCGACGACGGGATGGCGTAGTCGCTTGGTGCCCGCCGTCCGCAGGGCGACGTCGTGGGCGGCCCACCACTGCTTGAACTGGGCGTCCCGCGCCGAGAGTTCGCCGACCAGGGCGGTGAGCCGCGGGTCGTCCGGGTAGCGGGCGTTCTCCATGCGCAGCTGTGCGATGGCCAGCCGGGTGACCTCGTCCCAGTCCGCGTACAGCCGGCGCATGGCGGGATCGGTGATCAGCAGCCGGACGTAGAGCCGATCCGGCTCCGGGATCTGTCCGAAGTCGGCGAACAGGGCGGCGGCCGACCGGTTCCAGCCCACGACCTCGGTGCGACGGCCGATCACGAACGCGGGCGTGGTGGTGAGATCGTCGAGCATGCGCTGCACTTGAGGATTCACCTGCTGCCGCTCGCCGGTGCGGGGCGGCAGGGTCTTGCCCGCGAGTTCGAAGAGATAGGCGCGCTGGTCGTCGTTGAGGCGGAGCACCCGCGCGAGTTCGGCCAGCAGCGGGGCGGACGGCTGGAGGCGGCCCTGCTCGATCCGGGTGTAGTAGTCGGTGCTGACGACGGCCAGCACCGCGACCTCCTCGCGGCGCAGGCCCGGTACCCGCCGCTGCTGACCGCTGTCGGGAAGGCCCAGCTCGGCGGGGCTGAGCTCGGCACGGCGAGCCTTGAGGAACTCCCCGAGTTCGTTCAGATGCGGGTCCCTGCTCATGCCTGCCAGCGTTGCACGGAATCGGGGGCCGCGAGGGGGGAGAGTTTTGTCCCTGGACAAATCCCCGGAACGCACCCCGGCGGCCCTGGAACCGCTGCCCCCGGACCACCGACCGTCACGGGAGCCTCGACGCCGGGCAGGGTCGCGTTGCTGTCCATCCGTATCGCCTCTTCCTTGCGTTGCCGTCTGTGACCCGTCGCTCTCTGCGACAGCGCCGGGCGTCAGCTCAGCGCCTTGACGACTTCCTGGGCGAGGGGGACGGCCGAGGCCGGGTTCTGACCGGTGAGGAGGGTGCGGTCCGCCTCGATGTGGGGGGCGAAGTTCTCCTCGCCCTTGCGGTAGTCCGCGCCCACGTCCGAGACCAGGCGGTCCTGGAGCAGCCACTTCGCACGGTCGGCGAGGCCGTTCTGGATCTCCTCGGAGTTGGACAGCCCGGTCAGGCGGTAGCCGTGGAACGGGGACGTGCCCTCCGCGTCCACGGTGGACAGCAGTGCGGCCGGGCCGTGGCACACCAGCGACACGATCTTGCCGGAGGCGAGCCAGGCGCTGAGCAGCCTGCCGGTCTCGGGGTCGTCGGACAGGTCCTCCATCGGCCCCCAGCCGCCGGGGACGAAGACGGCGGCGTAGTCGTCGACGTCCACGTCCTCGATGCGCATCGGGTCAGCCAGCTCGGTCGCCTCCTTCAGTGCGGTCCGCATCCGCTCGGCGCCCTCCTCGCCGCCGTTGAACTCGGGGGTCAGGCTGAGCGGGTCGGCGGTCGGCGGGACACCGCCCGGGGTGGCCGCGGCGATCCCGTGGCCGGCCTCCTTGAAGACCGCGTACGGGCCGAGGGCCTCCTCGGCCCAGAAACCGGCGGGCTGCCGGTACCCGTCGGCCAGGGTCCAGTGGTCGGCGGCGGTGACGAGGAAGAGGATCTTCGCCATGGGGTTCTCCCCTGAGATGAGGTGTGGGTGGTCAGGCGGTCAGGGCCTGCTGGACGACGTGGCTGTCGGCGGCCTGCACGAGGTGGGTGAGCCTGCCGTCGCCGACCGTCCACAGGTGGATGAACCGTGCGTCCGACTCCTGGCCGGACTTGGAGACGGCGTGGTAGTGGCCGCGGACGAAGACGTGGTCGCCGGAGCCGTAGAACTCCTCGGCCACCGCGCCGAAGAACGTGAAGCCGGGCGCGAGCCGGCCGAAGAAGTCGGCGCCGGCGCTCGCCCAGCCCTGGTAGACGCCCCCGTAGGGGAATCCGGGGGTGATGTCCCAGACGATGTCGGGGTCGATGACCTCGCCGACCACGTCCGGGGCCATGCCGGAGGCGTAGAGCCGGCGGACGAGGGCGATGTTCGGGGCGTCGGACATGAGAGTGCTCCTAGGGTGTCTGCGGGGTTTCTCAGGGCTCAGGCCTCAGGCCTCAGGCCGCGAGGGCGGCGCGGCCGGCGCGGAAGAACGCGGTCTGCCGTGCGACGCGGGCACCGAGCCCCTCGGCGGTGGCGATGTCGGACTTGTGGACGGCCTCCGGACCCGCGTCGACCGGGGTCTGGGCGCCCGCGCCGACGAAGTAGCCGAGGCGGTTGACGTCGTCCTCGCTGCCCTCGGTGGAGGCCCAGCCCGGCTGCACGCCGAGGCTGACCCAGTGCATGCCGTGCTGGGCGGCCATCGTGAAGAAGTAGCCGAGGGTCGAGGACTTGTCGCCGTTCTTGGCACCGGAGTTGGTGAAACCGGCGGCGATCTTGTCGGCCCAGGTCCGGGTGTACCAGCGCTTGCTGCTGGCCTCGGCGAAGGCGTGGAAGGCGGCGGACGCCGTGCCCATGTAGGTGGGCGCGCCGAAGACGATCGCGTCGGCGGCGTCCAGCTGCGCCCACTGCTCCTCGGTGATGGCGTCCACGGCGACGGAGATCACCTCGGCACCCGCGCCAGCCGCACCACGGGCCACGGCCTCGGCGAGGACGGCGGTGTGGCCGTACCCGGAGTGGAAGGCGATGGCGACAGTGACGGCGGGACGGTCGGAACCGGACATGCTGATGGTGCTCCTCGAAAAGGGGATTGCGGGGGTATGGCTGCCAGCCTGGCACCGGAAAGGCCCGCTGTGAGGGGGTGGAAACGTGCCCCCGTACGGGATCGTCCGAGGTGAACGGCTATGCCGTCCCTCATGGCCGCGGAGCCGGCAGCGGCGGAAGGGAGCCGCCGGGGGCGTACGTCCCGTACCGCCCACCGCAGTTGACCGCCGACCACGGCCGGCCGCCGTCGCCACCCTCTCCGGCCTGCGAGGTCACTGCGGATGGGCCGTCGCGTAGCCCTTCGGGACCGGGCCCGGCATTTCAGAACAAAGCCTTGACACCTCCCGGAAACACAAGCATGCTCCATCGCATTACTTAGATCGATCTAAGAGACCGATCCAAGTGAGTCGGATCAGGCTCATGGGCGGCGGCATACGCGCGGGTTTCCGTGCCGGCAGGCCGACCGTCCTTGACCTTCAGGAGCGTCCTATGGCCATCGACCGCACCCGACGCTCCGGTCCCCCGGGCGAACCTCGGCAGCGCAACAGCGGTAGGCCACGAGACCGCCCTGGCGCATGTCCTGGTGGGGGGGCGACGACCGGCGGCCGACCGGCTGCCGCCGAAGCCCCGCCGACACAGAGGCGGGTGCGCACCCCGGCGACCCGGCGGCCCCGGCCTCCGATGACACCGGCTTCGTGACCGAGGGCGTCCCAAGCCCCCGGTTCCGGCAATCGGCGTTCTTCGGTCAGGCGGCGGCCCTTCCACCTCGCAGTAGACCCACGCCCGCTCCTCCCCCCCCCCGTGGATCACGTCGCCCACCCGTGCTTCGAGGCCCTGCGGGCCTTGCCCTCCCCTCCCCTCTGCTCCCCTCTGCTCCCCTCTGCTCAGCACCACGAAGGAGTACCCCGCACATGGAACGCACTCAGATCCGGCGAGCCCTGCCCGGCCGTCGCATCTCCCGTAGAGCCCTGCCCGCAGTCAGTGCGCTCGCCCTGGCCGCCGCCGTCCTGACCGGCTGCGCCAGCGGCAAGGCGACGGGAGACACCGCACAGGCGACGGCGAGCAGCGGAGGGGCGCAAGGCACCGCGAAGACCAACGGCAAGGTGTCCATCTACGTCATCGGCGGCAAGACCGACGACCCCTTCTTCTCCACCGTCAAGCGCGGTGTGGACGACGCGGCGAAGCAGGTGAAGGCGGGCGGCGGCTCGGTCACCTTCCTCGGCCCGGCGAACTACGACAATCTCGGCCCCGACGTCGCCAAGCTGGTCCTGACCGCTCTGGCGCAGAACCCGTCGGCGATCCTGGTGCCGGACTGGGTTCCGGCGAGCGAGGACCCGGCGATCAAGCAGGCCGTGGCCAAGGGCGTCAAGGTGTTCATCTACAACACCGGGGGCGTCGAGGCGGCCGACAAGGTCGGCGCCGTCAAGTACATCGGGACCGACGAGTACCTGGCCGGCAAGGCCGGCGGCGCCAAGTTCGCCGAGTCCGGCGCCAAGAACATCCTGTGCGTCAACAGCGTGCCCGGTGCGGCCAACACGGAGGCCCGCTGCAAGGGCATCAAGGACGGAGCCAAGAGCAAGGGATCCACCTCCCGTGAGCTGGCCCTGCCCGCCTCGCAGAACGGCAACCCCTCCGCGGTCACGCAGTCGATCAAGGGTGCGCTGCTCAAGGACTCCTCCGTCGACGCGGTCGTGACGATCGGTGTCTCGGACGCGGACAGCGCCGCGGCCGCGATCCAGCAGGCAGGCGTCGGCAGCAAGGTCCAGCTGGGGACGTTCGACATCTCCCAGACCCAGCTCGACCGGATCAAGTCCGGCAAGCAGCTGTTCGCCATCGACCAGCAGCCCTACCTCCAGGGCTTCCAGACGGTGTCGGCGGCCTACCAGTACCTGTCCTACGGCGTGCTCCTGCCGCAGAACCCGCTGCTGACCGGCCCCTTGCTGATCACGAAGGACAACGTCGACGCGGCGCTCGCGGGCACCAAGGCCGGCGTCCGCTGAACCCACCGCGCCGGGTGCCGATATCGCCCCGCCGTACCGGCACCTGCGCCCCTGCCCCCCATCCGAGATTCACGAAGGTGACAGCAGACCGATGACTACCTCACTTCCCCGTACGACGGCCGAGGCGGCACCGGCCGCCCCGCCGCAGCCAACCGAGAGCCCGCTGGCCCGGCTTCGGCACCGCCCCGAGGCGGGTGCGCTCATCGGAACGATCAGTGTCTTCGTCTTCTTCGCGATCTTCGGCGGATCCAAGTTCCTGGCCCCCGCGGGCGCCGCGAGCTGGCTGAACATCGCCGCGGAGCTCGGCATCATCGCCATCCCGGTCGGCCTGCTGATGATCGCCGGTGAACTCGACGTGTCCGTGGGCTCGGTGCTCGCCGGCAGCTCGATGACCCTGGCCATCGTCTCCGGCCACTGGGGCGCCCCCATGATCGTCGGCATCCTGTGCGCCCTCGGGCTCGGGCTGCTGACCGGCCTGCTCAACGGCTTCCTCGTCACCCGCACCAACGTCCCCTCGCTGGTCATCACCCTGGCCACGCTCTCCGGCCTGGCCGGTCTCACCCTCGGCCTGTCCCGCGTCACGACCGGCACCACCAGCGTCCCACTCAACCCCGACCCGTTCTCCAAAGCGGTCTTCGGGCATCTGGTCGCCGGTCAGTTCGAGGTCGCGATCTTCTGGTGGCTCGGCATCGCGGTCCTGGTGGCCGTGGTGCTGCAGCTCATGAAGTACGGCAACTGGATCTTCGCGATCGGCGGTGACACGGAGAGCGCCCGCGCCACCGGCATCCCCGTGAACAGGGTGAAGATCGCCCTCTACATGGCCAGCGGCTTCGGGGCCGCCCTGGTCGGCGTGATCCAGACGATCCTCTACAACGGCGCGCAGGTCGCCAACGGCCAGTCCTTCGTCTTCAACTCCATCATCGCCGTGGTCGTCGGCGGTGTGCTGCTCACCGGCGGCTACGGCTCCGTGGTCGGCGTCGTCCTGGGCACGCTGACCTTCGCCATCGTCAACCAGGGCATCTACTACACCGGCTGGAACTCCGACTGGGCCAGCCTGATCCTCGGCATCCTCATCCTCGCCGCGGTCCTGATGAACAACACGTTCCGCCGGCTCGCCCTGTCCTACAAGCCCCGATCCGCGAAGAAGGCTTGATCATGACCACGCCTCTGCTCCGTCTCACCAGCATCGGCAAGTCGTTCCTGGGCACCAACGCCCTTGAGGACATCTCCCTCGAAGTGCATGCCGGACAGGTGCTGTGCCTGCTCGGCGACAACGGCGCCGGCAAGTCCACCCTCATCAAGATCATGTCCGGGTTCCACCGGCCGACCTCCGGCACCATCGAGGTCGACGGCGAGCCGGTGGAGTTCGACAGCCCGCGCGACGCCAGTGCCCGGGGCATCGCCACCGTCCACCAGTTCGGCGGGACCTTCCCGCTGATGGGCGTCGGCCGGTGCTTCTTCGTGGGAGCCGAACCCACGAAGGGCTTCGGACCGTTCAGGCTCTTCGACAAGAAACTGGCCGGTGAGATCGCGGTCCGCGAGATGCAGTCCCTCGGCATCACCCGGGTCACCGACGGCAACCGCCTGGTCGGCAGCCTCTCCGGCGGCGAACGCCAGGCCCTCGCCATCGCCCGCGCCGTCTACTTCGGCGCCAACGTCCTCATCCTCGACGAGCCCACCGCCGCCCTCGGCGTCAAGGAAGCCGCCCACGTCCTGCGGATCGTCATGCAGGCCCGCGCCAAGGGCGTCGCGGTCATCCTCGTCACCCACAACGTCCGCCACGCCATGATGGTCGGCGACCACTTCGCCGTCCTCATCCGCGGCCGCAAGGCCGACGACTTCCGCAAGGGCGAACGCACCCGCGAGGAGATCACCGACCTGATGGCCGGCGGCGAGGCGATGGCCGACCTGGAAGCCGAACTCGCCCAACTGGAAGCCGGCGCCTGACCGGCACGGGGCCGCTCATCACCGCACCCCCGGCCCTCGTACATCAGGACGGCTCCATGTCCGACACACACGCTCCGGAGGCGAGCGCCCTCGGGTTCCACCTGGACCGCGCGAGCCCTCGGCCGCTCCACCAGCAACTCGCCGAACAGCTGAGGCATGCCGTCGATGACGGTCGCCTCGCCCCGGGCACCGCGCTGTGCAGCGAGATCAAGCTGGCGCAGCAGACGGGTCTGTCGCGCGTCACGGTCCGGCAGGCGGTCCAACGGCTCGCGGACGACGGCGTGTTGGTGCGCCGTCGGGGCGTGGCCACCTACGTCGCCGACAGACCGGACGACGGTGCCGTGGATCTGGCCGGTCTGTACGACGACCTGCGGGCGACAGGCACCGATGTCCTGCGCAACGAGCACGTTCCGGCCAGCGCCGAGGTGGCGGCAGCCCTGGCCGTCCCGGAGGGCAGCACGGTCGCGCGGCTGGAGCGGCTGCAGCGCGTGGACGGTGTGTGCGTCGCCCACCTGCGCCACTATCTGCCCGCCGGCCGATTGCGTCTGGACGACGACCGGCTGGCCTCGGCGGGCCTGTACGGGGTGCTGCGGGCGGCCGGAATCACCGTGCGCACCGTCCAGCAGTCGGTCGGAGCACGTAACGCCACCGCTCAGGAGGGCGAGTTGCTCGGTATCGCCGAGGGGAGCGCGCTGGTGACCATGCGGCGCACGCTCTTCGACCGGGCGGGGCGAGCGGTCGAGCACGCCCACCACTGCTGTCCGGCGGAGCGGCGCACCTGGGAGTTCCGGCTCCTCGCCCGGCGCGAGGAGTGACGAAGCCTTCGGGCCGAACCACGCGCGCAGGGCTGCCGCGACGCTGTCACCGACCCGCGTACGTCAGCGGGCCGGTCCGGTCGATCCGCGCACCATCAGGTGCGGGGCGAGGCTGAACTCCCTTGCCTCGCCGTCCAGTTCCCTGTCGAGCCGTTCGACGGCCGCCTGGACGGCGAGCCGGGCGAGCTGCTCGGTGTCCTGCCGTACGGTGGTGAGGTCGATGTGCGCGAGCCGCGCGATCCGGCTGTCGTCGTACCCCACGATCGAGACCTCGCCGGGGACGTCGATCCCGGCGTGCCGCAGTTCGACGAGCAGCCCGATGGCGCACTGGTCGTTGCCCGCGACCACGGCGGTGGGCAGCCGGCCGTGGGCCAGCAGGGTGCGTGCCGCCTCCGAGCCGGACGACTCGGTGTAGTCGCCGGGCACCACGCGTGCCCGGCCCCCCAGTCCGTGGTGGCGCATCGCGTCCAGGTAGCCGGTCCGGCGTTCCGCGGCGCCCGGCTGTTCGCCGCCGTCGACGTGGACGATGTCCTCGTGCCCCAGTGAGACGAGGTGGTCGACCGCCAGGCGGGTGCCCTCGTCGTCGGCGGTGTGCACCGCGTCGAACCGGCTCTCACCGGGCGGGCGGCCGATCTCCACCACCGGGACCCGGATGCCGAAGTCGGTGGTGCACGCCTCGCGCGCGCCGATCAGCACCAGCGCCTCGCAGCGGGAGGTGATCAGCGCCTCGACGGCACGGCGCTCGCCGCGGCTCGGGGCCGTGGCACTGAGCACCACGTCGTAGCCGAGTTCTTCGGTGGCCGCGTAGATGTTCTCGATCAGGTCGGCGTGGAAGGGCTCCTGGGCGTTGAACATCACGCCGATCAGGTGGCTGTTGCGGCGCCGGAGCAGCTGGGCGGCCTGGTCGGGCCGGTAGCCGAGTTCGGCGGCGGCCTGCCGTACCCGCTCCCGGGACTCGGCGCTCGGGCCCGGCGCGTCGCGCATGACCAGCGAGGCCGTCGCCCGGGACACGCCCGCACGGCGCGCGACGTCCAGCAGGATCGGCCGCCGGCCCGTTCCCGTCCCCGCGTCCGCCGGGTCGTCGTTCGAACCGGCGGGGCGGGACGCCTTTCGGGTGGACATGCGACCTCCTCGGCTGCGGTGAGGCTCCCGGCTGCACCGTCTCTCTAGCATTGTAGATCGATCTAAGTTAACTCTTGACGGCGGGGATCAGGCGCCACATCATTCCAGCTACATGGCATTTAGATCGATCCAAGAGAATCCAATAGACCGATCCAGAGGAATCCAAGAGGAGGGTCCCATGCGCATCGCTCTCATCGGCTGCGGACGCATCGGCCGGGTGCACGCCGAGTCGATCGCCCTTCATCCGAAGGCCGAGCTCGTCCGGGTCTGCGATCCCATGGAGACCGCCGCGCGGGAGGTCGCCGAGCGGTTCGGTGGTGTCCCCGGCAGCGATGTGGACGCGGTACTCGCCGACCCGGACATCGACGCGGTGGTCATCGCCTCGCCGACCCCCACCCACGTCGGCCTCCTGACCCGGGCGGTCGCGGCGGGCAAGGGCGTGATGTGCGAGAAGCCGATCGATCTCGATCTCGCACAGGTCGACGAGTGCCGGGCCCGTATCGGCGACGGCGCGTCCCGCGTGATGGTCGGGTTCAACCGCCGTTTCGACCCCTCGTTCCGCGCGGTGCGCGAGCGCGTCGCGGCCGGCGAGATCGGCCGGCTGGAGCAGCTGGTCATCATCAGCCGGGATCCCGCCCCCTCCCCGGCGGAGTACCTCGCGACTTCCGGCGGCCTGTTCCGGGACATGACCATCCACGACTTCGACATGGCGCGCTTCTTCCTCGGCGAGGTCGTCGAGGTCTCGGCGATGGGCAGCAACCTGGTCGCCGACTTCATCGCCGAACTCGGCGACATCGACGGCGCGGTGGTGACCCTGCGCGGCGCGGACGGCGCGCTCTGCCACATCACCAACAGCCGCCGCTGCACCTACGGTTACGACCAGCGCCTGGAAGCCTTCGGCTCGCTCGGCATGCTCTCCGTGGACAACCTCCGTCCCGACGGCATCCGCTCGTACGGCGCACACGGCACCGAAGCCGCCTCGCCCTACCTCGACTTCTTCCTCGACCGCTACACCCCCGCCTACCGCGCCGAACTCGACCACTTCATCGAAGCGGTCGGGAAGGGTACGGCGCCCCGGCCCGGCTTCGACGACGGCAGGGCCGCTCTGGTGCTGGCCGACGCGGCCGAGCAGAGCCTGCGCACCGGACGAGTCGTGACCGTCGGGGGCACCCGATGAAGGCGGTCCGCTGGGGAATGCTCTCGACCGCGGGGATCGGCCGGGTGGTGGCCGCGGCCCTGGCGTCCTCGCCGCACGCGGACCTGGTCGCCGTCGGCGGCCGCGACGCCGAACGCGCCCGGCGCTACGCCGAGGACATCGGTGCGGCCGTGAGCTTCGGGTCGTACGACGACCTGCTCGCCTGCGACGACATCGACGCCGTATACGTCCCCCTGCCCGTCTCGATGCACACCGAGTGGACGATCAAGGCCCTGCAAGCAGGCAAACACGTGCTGTGCGAGAAGCCGTTCGCCCTCGACGCCGCCGACGCCGCGCGCTGCTTCGACGCCGCCGAGGCCGCCGGGCGGCTGTGCGTCGAGGGTCTGATGTACCGGCACCATCCGCAGACCCAGCTCGTCCGGGGGCTCGTCGCCGACGGCGCGATCGGCCGACTGGCCCATGTCCGGGCCGCGTTGACGGTCGACGTCCCGCCCGGCGACATCCGTCGTACGACCGCTCTCGGCGGCGGCGCCTCGCTGGACCTCGGCTGCTACTGCGTCAGCGCGATCCGGCTGCTCGCCGGGCATCCGCTGCGCGTGCACGCCGCCCGTGTCCTCGACCCGGCCGAGGGCGCCCAGGGCGCGGACCTGCGACTGGCGGCGACGCTGGAGCTGCCGGACGACGTACTGGCCCAGTTCGACGTCGCGCTGGACTTCCCCAGGCGCGACGAGCTGGAGGTCATCGGCACCGAAGGGAAGATCACCGTCCCGGACCCGTGGCTGTGCCGCCGGGGATACGTCGAGCTGGAGCGCGCGGGCGAGACCCGTCGGCTGCCCGTCGACCCGGACGGGGCGTTCGGGCTGACCTTCGCCGACGATCCGGACAACACCGATGCCTACCGGATCGAGTTCGAGGCCGCCTCGCACGCCGTCGCCCACGGCACGGCGCCGCTGTTCGGCCGCGCCGACGCGATCGACCAGGCCGCCGTGGTGGACGCGATCCGCCGGTCCGCCGCGCTCGGCCACCCCGTCGAACCGCCCGCCTCGGTCACCGCCGAGACATCCGTACGTCCATCCGTACGTCCCTGAGGAGCCGGCCCCACCATGACTGCACCCCTGCGCGTCGGCATCGTCGGCTGCGGCAATGTCGCCCTGAACTTCCACGTCCCCGCCTACCTGGCGCTACCCGACCGCTTCACGATCACGGCCCTCGCCGACCCCACCCCCGAACGGCTCGAACTCGGCCGGACCGGCGCGGGCCTGGCACCCGAGCAGGTCCACAGCGACGCGTTCGCGCTCATCGCCCGCGAGGACGTCGACGTCGTCGACGTGTGCACCCCGCAGCATCTGCACCGTGACCTCGTGGTCGCCGCGGCGGCCGCGGGCAAGCACATCCTGTGCGAGAAGCCGCTGGCCGCCACCCCCGCCGACGCCGCCGCCATGGTCGAGGCCGCGGACGCGGCCGGCGTCGTGCTCGGCGTCGTACACAACTACCTCTTCTTCCCCGAGATCATCGCCGCCCGGAACCTGATCGACGACGGCGCGATCGGAGAGGTCCGCACCGTCGCCGTCGACATGCTCGGCGTCGTCGACTCACCCGGCGCCGCCGGCTACCGCCCCCAGTGGCGCCACGACCCCGCCGCGGCCGGGGGCGGGGTGCTGATGGACATGCTGCACGGCGTCTACCTCGCCGAACACCTCGTCGCCGAACCCGTCGAGCGCGTATCGGCCCACGTCGACGCGGCCACCCCCGGCGACGCGGTGGAGGGCCTGGCCCTGTGCCGCCTGGAAACGGCTCACCGCACCGCCCTCGTCAACATCGGCTGGGGCTTCGGCCCCGGAGGCATCCGGATCAACGGCAGCAAAGGACGGATCGTGCTGCGCTACCGCGACGACGGCACCATCCCCTGGGCCCCGTTCGAGGCACTGCAGGTGACCACCGACGCCGGCACCGAGACCCTCGACCTCCCCCCGGGCCAGGAACTCGCGCCGCTGATCGCGGACGCGCTGCGCGCCACCGTCGCCGACCTCGCCGACGCCGTCACCGCCGGCCAGACGCCCGCGGCCCCCGGACGCGCCGCCCTGCACACCCTGGAAGCCACCGTCGCCGCCTACACCTCCGCCGCCCTCGGCCGGAGCGTCGACATCCCGCTGCCCGCCGACGGCCCCGTGCACCGGCACGGCGTGACCGGCCTGGCCGAACTCGACGTACCCGCCGCATCGGGCGTACGCCGACGCGGCCTGTTCGGACTGACCCCCACCCCCACCTCGACCCCCGCCGGGAGCTGACCCCATGGAACTGTGCCTCTACACCGACTCGGTGCCCGACCTCACCCTCGACGAGGCCCTCGACCTCACCGTCCGCCTCGGCGCCACCGCCGTCGAGATAGCCGCCGGCGGGCAGTCGAGCGCCCCGCACATGGACGTCTTCACCCTCGTCAACGACGCGGCCGAGCGCGGGAAGTTCACCGACGCGCTCGCCTCCCGGGGGCTGCGCATGGGAGCGGTGAACTGCTCGGCCTGGCCGATGCACCCCCGGCACGGCGCACGCCACGTCGAGATCATGGAGGCGGCGGTACGGCTCGCCGAACAGCTCGGCGTCAACAAGATCGTGACGATGACGGGCACCCCCGGCGAGTCACCGAACTCCCGGCTCACCAACTGGATCTTCTACCCCTGGCCGCCGGAGAACATCGAGCTCCTCGACCGCCAGTGGGACGAGACCATCGCCTTCTGGCAGAAGTTCGCCCCCTTCGCCGCCGACCACGGCATCGAGCGCATCGCCCTCGAACTGCACCCGCTGCACATGGCCTACAACGTGCCCACGCTTCTCCGGCTCCGCGAGGCGGTCGGCCCGATCATCGGCGCCAACGTCGACCCCAGCCACATGTTCTGGCAGCGCATGGACCCGGCCGCGATCGTCCGCGCGCTCGGCCCCGCCGTCCACCACGTCCACCTCAAGGACGTCGAGTACCGCCCCGACCAACTGGCCCTGGCCGGCGTCCTCGACAACCGCCCCTACGCCACCCCCGCCGAGCGCGCATGGACCTTCCGCACCGTCGGCCACGGGCACGGCACCGAGTTCTGGGCCCCCTTCATCGATGCCCTCGCCGAGGTCGGCTACGACGACGTCCTGAGCATCGAGAACGAGGACCCCGTCCAGGACGCCGTCGAAGGCGTCACCGACGCCGCCCACTTCATCAACGCCCTCCTGCGCTGAACGAAGGAGGACGAGTCCCACCTCGGCATGCACCACTGAACGGGGCAGCGGACCACGACACCGCCTGGTTCACGAGTCCGGCCCGCTCACAGACCGGGTCCCAGGTCCTCGGCCGTTCAACCGGCGAACGGCACAGGAATCGCCGTGGCCCCGGAAATCGTCACCAGCCGAGCGCGTCCTCGTCGGACCGCGCGTCCCGGGTCGGCTGCACCGGGGGCGCGTCGTGGCAGGTGAAGCCGAGCCGGGTCAGGGCGCGGCGCATCTCGAACGACGTGAAGTCCCGGCGGTTCTGCCTGGTGATCACTTCCCCGACCTGCATCACGGGGTAGATCCGGCCCCCGATGGTCACGGACACGCCGGCGACGGGTTCGGGCGTGATGCCGTCCATCGACTGCTCGACCTCGCTCTTGGTCAGGTCGAAGGGGAAACGGGCGATGACACAGCGCATGAATGCCTCCGCAGAGATGGGTGGGAACGCCGGGGAACGCTGGGAACGACTCTGGGGCGGCCGGACGAGCGTCGGCGGCCGGACGGGGTGGTCAGGGGGTGAGCGCGAGGACGCCCAAGGCGTAGCCGTGGTCGTCGACCACGGGGGAAACGTTCAGTATCCGTACCCGCATGGCGGCTTCCGCGTCGCCGAGTACGGCCGTCGACGCGGTGAACGGTCCGCGGTCGAGCGGGATGTCCCGCAGCCGGGTCCGGTCGCTGAACCACGAGCCGCCGCGGTGCGCCGTGAGCTGGGCCCGGGTGACCAGTCCCGCGCACCGCCCGTCCTCGTCCTGGAGGAGCAGGTGCGGGACGCCGGCCCCGATGAGCACGGACAGGGCCACGTCGACCGCCATGTGGTCGTCGACCTGCGGCCCGGGGGCGTACAGCATGGCGTCGCGGGCGGTCAGACCGGTGCCGTCGGCCTTGCCCGACCGGTGTGCCCGGGGCGGAGCCGGCGTCATCGGCGGAATCGGTGTCATCGGCGTACCCGGCGTGCTCGGCGTCATCGGCGTCATCGGCGTACTCGGCGTCAAGGGCTTCTCCTCTTCGTCGGGGCGGGCAGGAGGGCGGCGTCTCGGCCTGGCTGCCGGGAGCGGGGGCGCGTTCCCCGTGGCCGGGCTATGTGGTCGGCCCCGGGGCGGAGCGCCGGGCTCGGGTCGCGGCCCGGCCGTTCCCGCCCCGTCCGGCGGCCCGGTCCCGGCGGCCACGGCCGGCGGATCCCTTGGCCTCGCGTTCTCCTGCGACCGGCGCGGGAACGGTGACCGGCACGCCGGACGGGGTCCGCGCGCCGGTGATGGCATGCAGTTCGGCCTCGCCGGGGCGGATCCTGGCGGTACGCGGGGTGATGCCGGCGTCGGCCATCAGACGGTCCACCGCTCGGCGCTGGTGGGGCAGGACGAGGGTGACGACGGTGCCGGACTCGCCGGCGCGGGCGGTACGGCCACCGCGGTGCAGGTAGTCCTTGTGGTCGCCGGGCGGGTCGACGTTCACGACCAGGTCGAGGTGGTCGATGTGGATGCCGCGGGCCGCGACGTTGGTGGCCACCAGGGCCGTGACGTGGCCGTCCTTGAACCGGGCGAGCGTCCGGTTGCGCTGCGGCTGGGACTTGCCGCCGTGCAGGGCCGAGGCGCGCACACCGACGGACAGCAGGTGCTCGGTGAGCCGGTCGACCGCGTGCTTGGTGTCCAGGAACATGATCACGCGGCCGTCGCGGGCGGCGATCTCGGTCGCGGTGGTGCCCTTGTCGGCGTCGCGCACGTGCAGCAGGTGGTGCGCCATGGTAGTGACGCTGCCCGCCGGCGGGTCGACCGAGTGCACCACGGGGTCGTGGAGGTAGCGGCGCACCAGGAGGTCGATGTCACCGTCCAGGGTGGCCGAGAACAGCAACCGCTGTCCGCCGGACGGGACTTGGTCGAGCAGTGTGGTCACCTGCGGCATGAAGCCCATGTCCGCCATCTGGTCGGCCTCGTCGAGAACGGTGACGGCGACCCGGTCCAGCCGGCAGTCCCCCCGCTCGATCAGGTCCTTGAGGCGGCCGGGCGTCGCGACGACGACCTCGGCCCCGCCGCGCAGGACACTCGCCTGACGGCCCATCGACATGCCGCCCACCACGGTGGCGAGCCGCAGCCCCAGGGCGCGGGCGTAGGGCGCGAGCGCGTCGGTGACCTGCTGGGCCAGTTCCCGGGTGGGGACCAGGACGAGGGCGAGCGGCTGCCGGGGCTGGGCACGCTGCCCGTCGAGGCGGGCCAGCACCGGCAGGCCGAAGGCGAGCGTCTTGCCCGAACCCGTACGACCCCGGCCCAGCACGTCCCGGCCCGCGAGTGCGTTCGGAAGGGTGGCCGCCTGGATGGGGAAGGGCACGGTCACGCCCTCGGCGCGGAGCGCTGCCAGCAGTCGTACGGGCATGTCCAGTTCGGCGAACGCCTCGACCGCGGGCAGCGGTTCGGTCAGGGTGACGGGCAGAGCGAACTCCTGCCGGCGTGCGGTGGAGGGCGCCCCCTGGCGGTTCTTGCGCCCGACGCCCGGACGAGGACCCTGGTGGCCCACCTCTTGCTGGCGGAAGCGACTGCCGCGCGTGGAGCCTGTCGAGTTCACGGCACTCCGGTTCGTGCGGGAGCGACCGGAAGTGCCGCTGGTGCGACGGGTGTGGTTCAAAGTGGAACCTTCCTCGATACGGCGTATCGAGGAATTCCGTCCGACGGCGGGCGGCCGTACGAGGAATCACAAGAATGAGCCGAAGAAAAAACGGAACGCCGGGCCTCTCGATACCGAAGCCGGAGCTGTCATCAATCCGGAGATCCCGAAGATCCCGGAAACCCTGGAAACCGAATATCAGGGTGTCGGGGTGTACGGGTAACGCAATGGCTGGGGCCCGCACCCCAGGAGCGCGGGCCCCAGCCACATGATGCGAGCCACTGACTCGCGACGCTGCGCGTCAGTCAGCCTCAGGCAGGGACGATGTTCTCGGCCTGCGGGCCCTTCTGGCCCTGCGTGACGTCGAAGCTGACCTTCTGGCCTTCCTGAAGCTCGCGGAAGCCGCCGTTGCTGATGATGTTCGAGTAGTGGGCGAACACGTCGGCGCCGCCGCCATCCTGCTCGATGAAGCCGAAGCCCTTTTCCGCGTTGAACCACTTCACGGTGCCAGATGCCATATTGAATCTCCCTTGGGGGGCAGTAATCGGGCCCCGCACTTTGCGGGGCCGAGTCGCCGCGATGATCACCCCTCCGGAAAGATCCGGAAAGCTATGCAAAGAAAAAACCTCTGGTAACCAAAACTGCAACGCCTATCACGCTAACACAGCCCGGGAGGAACCGGCCATCCACTTTCGCGTCCGCCCGGCGGTTCTCATCCCGCCGGAACCGGAATTTCTGCACCGGCGGAACTAGATATTCGCGTCGCCCTCGTGCAGCTTCCGGCGTATTTCGCGGTTCAGGCGGAGGGCGTCGTCCAGCTGGTCCTCGAGGGAGATGATGCGGCACGCGGCCTCCACGGGGGTGCCCTGGCCGACCAGCTCGCGAGCGCGGGCGGCGACCAGCAACTGGCGGCGGGAGTACCGGCGGTGTCCGCCTTCCGAGCGCAGGGGGGTGATCAGCCCGGTCTCACCGACGGCCCTGAGGAAGGCCGGGGTGGTGCCGAGCACGTCAGCGGCCCGGCCCATGGTGTAGGCGGGGTAGTCGTCGTCGTCGAGGTTGCCGACGACAGGGTCGTTCTCGGCGGGCATGACACCTTCGTTCCGGGAGCGGTGCGGAGGACCCAGGGGTGCGTGGCACCCGTGCTCCGAAGGAATCAGCACCATCTGCGTCGTGCCACAACCCTATCCCCGGCGGGTACGGACATGTGGCCTCGCCGTGACAGATTTCCTTCCGGGTCCACCCGATGTCCGTCCGCCGGTCTCCCGCGCGGAGCCCGGCGAGCCGCCGCGCCCGTCACCGGCCGTCGATGACGGCCCCGATTCGGGCGCGGTACGCCGTCGCCTCGGCCGTTCGTCCCTCCCAGGCGTCCTGTGCGTTCGCGTGGGCGGGAAAACGGCCGAGCATGCCGGTGCAGCGGAAGACCAGGCCGATCGTGTGGCTGTCGTGGACGACGCGGATCCAGCCGCCCCGGGCGCGGCAGTCGGACCACGCCTCGCACAGCGGCCGCAGAATGCTGCAGTCGGCGAAGGTGACCGCGCTCAGGTCCACGATGATCAGGAGCCGTCCGGGCCGGGCCGCACGGACCTCGGCCAGGGCGCTGACCAGTGGTGCGACGCTCTGCGCGTCCAGTTCACCGTACGCGCGGACGATGCGGCACTCCTCGAAGAGCGCGTGCGCTTCGCCCTGAGCGGCGAACGGATCGCGCGCTGAGGGGGATCTGGGCGGGACGGCCTGCCCGTCCGCGGCTTCTGCCGCGGACGCGGCCCTCATCCCGTCTTCCCTGGCATGCCCCCGAGGCGGCCGGTACGGGCGAGCGCCAGCATCCGCGCGGCGGTCAGCGGGTTCTCGGGGTCGTCGACCGCGGCCAGCAGCCGGGCGGCCGTTCCCACGGACTCGTCGGGCGGGACCACCAGGAGCACCCAGCGTCCCACGGTGCCGCAGTCCAGGGTGATGACGTGCGCCCCGTCTGCGGGACCAGCCGGCTCCACGGTGATCGCCCGGCCGGGCGCCATGACCGCGTGCGGGGCGCCCGGCCATTCGGCGGGGTCGACGGTGACCCGTACCTCGGCGTCCAGGTCCGGTTCCAACGCGGCGACGAGCGAGGGAAGTTCGAGTTCCAGAACGTCGCAGCGCGGCCACCAGGCCCCGTCCAGCGGGCCGTGGCTGATGTCCCGGGTGAGCGTCAGTCGGGGCGTGGGCATGCGATACGTGTGTGCGTCGGCCGCGGACGCGCCCGCACCCGGCGTTCGGCTGGTTCCCATCCTGCGGTCCCGTCCCGGGCGCCAGGGAACGGCCGCCCGTCGCGTCACTCGCCGGGAACGGCACCGCCGACCGCGCTGCGCGAAAAGCTCTCGGTGCGGCCAGGCTACTCCTGATCGCGGAGAAGCGGACGGGGCCGGCTCAGCCGGCTCTCTGCTGCCGTGTCTCCCGCTGCTCCTGCCTCTCCCGCTGCTCCTGTTCTCTCCCGCTACTCCTGTGTCTCCCGCTACTCCTGTGTCTCCCGCTGCTCCTGCACCTCTCGCTCTTCCCGTTCCTCCTCCCGCTCCTCCATCAGGCGGATGCCCTCGTGTGTCAGCGACACGGCGGCCGGGGTCCGGTGCGAGGTCCATTCCACGTTGATCAGGCCCTCGTCGGCGAGGTAGACGCAGGCGGCGGAGAGGTCCTCGTCGGGCAGGCCCAGCTCGGCGCGGAGCGCCGATCCGCTGACGTCGGGGCGGTTGTCCTCCACAGCCCCGTACAGGGATCGCAGGACCGCCTTCCGGTTGTTCTTGCGTTCGCGGAGTTTCGTCATGTCTGTCGTTCTCCGAGGTGTCGTTCTCCGAAGTACTGACGGCCGCGTGGGACGGCCGGGACGGCGGGGGCCCTCCTGGCCGCACGGACCCGGGTCACACCTCATCGGCGTGTGCCGACGCCTGCCCCGTCGACTCGGTGGACGCGAGCCACGACCGTGCGGGTCCCGCGGTGCGGTCGGTGTCGAGGGTGAGATGGAGCCGGGTGCCTCCGCCTGCCCCGGCGGGGTAGCTGCGCTGCTCGGTCGAGGCGAAGCAGTGACGGAGGACCTCGGCCACGCGCCGGGCCACCTCCGGGGTCGCCGCGACGATGCGCACCTCGGCGTGGCTCTCGGAGGGCAAGGGGTCGTCATCCATACGGACCTCCTGGCGGGCGGCGGGGCAGAACGCGGAGGCATCGCTGCCCGATATGCCGGGAGACGGTGCGGGGGCGGCTGCGGCGGGTCTCCACGCGGGCCCGTCCGAGTTGCCCAGCGACCCCCTTTTCTGAAGGGTATGCCGGGAAGGACCGCCCGTGCGTGCCGACCGCACCGTGGTCCGGACAGCGGCCCGGAGCACGGCCCGGACAGCGGCCCGGACCGTGCTCCGGACCGTGCTCCGGACAGTGGTCCGGTCCGTCACGGGTTGCCCGCCCCCGGTGACCGAACGGAGCCGGCCGGTCGGCCCGTGCCCGACAGCAGAGGCCGTTCGCGAGGGCGGCTCCCGCTCTCGGCCGGGAGCAAGGTGCACACACCGGGGCGTACTGTGCAGACGCCGGGGCGTACCCGTGCATCGATTCAGACACCGTGGCCCCTCTCGGTGATCGGCGATGCCCGGGAAGGGGCGGCGTGAACCCCCACCGTTTTCCGGCGGGAGCCTGCCGCCGCCTATGTGCGCAGCAGCCGTTGGGTGAGCTCCCGGTACTGCCGCAGCGCGCCCCGCAGTTCGGCGGAGTCCGTTTCGGGGTCCCGGTCCTGCCAGTCGGCGCGGAGCAACCGCCGCATCTCCGAAAGGGCGTTCGCCAGCTGGGCGGCGGCTTCGTCGAAGGCGCCCTCGGCCTCCTCCAACGCCTCGCGCGGGGTGTCCGCGAAGGTGTTGACGGCGTGTCCGAGGCGGCGCACGATCTCGTCCCGTTCTTCCGGAGGGAGCAGCGGCTCCGGGCCCGTGGTGCGGCGTCCGCCCGGGCTCGGGGACCGGTCCGGGGGCTGCTGGGCGCGTGTCTGGTCGTACATCGTCGTGTGTACCGCTTCCGTCTGCGATGGGGGGTCACCGCCTGAAGGCGCCCTTCGCCTTCCCGACGGCCTGGTTCAGGCTTCCGGAGACCCGGTCGACCCTGCCCTTCCTGGCCCTCGGCCGTCCCGCCAGTCAACGTCCGGCGACGGTACGTGTCAACGCGACACCGGCCCGAGTGCGTCCGGCCGAAGGCCGCCGGTCAACGGAATCCGGGGATCTCCGGCCCGAGGAGTACGGTAGGCGCAGCGAGGGTGCGTCGTGCCTATCCGACAGGCCGTCACCAGCACACCACCCATCCCCAGGGGCAGTCCGTGACCCCGGCCGCACATCCCTCCCCGCGGCCTTCGCCGAGGCCGAGGACCCCTCCATGCGCCCCAGCCCCATTCACGCCCACCCCGCCGGACACCGCCTCGCGGGTCCGAGGCCACGACGGCGCCTCCCTTCCGTACGGCCCGACCGCCCTGCCGTGAGCGGGAGTTGCCCGCATCGCGCCGTTCCAGCACGTGGCCCGGAGCGTCGATCCGCTGCGCCACGCGCTCGGTGAAAGCGTCTCCCGCACCCGACGGCGCCTTCGACGAAGCCACCACCCGGTGCCCCTCGTCCCGCTCTCCGTCCGGGTAGGCCGGCCCAACCTCCGCCACACAGACCGCGCCGGCGCCCGGCGATGTCGGACAGGATCGCCGGGCGTCACGCCCAACGGCAACCACACATCCGCCCAAGGAAGTTGGCAGCAGCCTCATGACCACTGCACTGCAACCACCGCTTCCCTCCCACCCCGTCCTCCGCCTGCGGCTGGCGCCCCGCAGCGACCTGCCCCGGTCCATCGACGGAGCATGGTGGCCGCGCTCCTACGACCTCCTCGTGGAACTCCCGCGACTGCTGGCCGGGTTGCCGCGCGAGTGGGGCCATATCACCAGTGCCACCGTCAACGGGGCGGTGTGGTCCGCGGCGCCCGGCCGGATACTCGTCTCCAACCAGGTCGTACGACTGCACACGGCCCTGGCGGCGAACGCCCCGCACACCGTCGTCCTGCTCGCCCCCGGCCGAGGACGCTGGGACCTCGTGGTCGTGCCTCCGGACACCGCCGAGGACGCCGCCGAACCTCTCATGGCGGCCGCGGCGGGCGACCTCGGGGAGCGCTGACCCTGGCATTCGTGACATCCCGCCGGCCTTCTCGCCCTGATCCCCCACACACACCGGCCATGTTCCCGGCCACCGCCGGGGCGCCGGAGCGGGCCTGGCCGGGGCGGGCCTGGCCGGGAGTACCGTGGAGGCACCGAGAGCATGCCGCGCACCGCCTCCGACGCCGGTGCCGTTCTCGGGGATCGACGACGCCGGGTCGGCCTTCGCCCGTGCCCGGGGCAGGGTTGCTCATGCCCGCGCACGTGTTCCTCCCGATAACCCTGACCCTCCCCGCGCTCCAACCCGCACGGGGCAGACCGCGCACTCGCCTGCCGGCCTCGGACCCGGTGAAGGCGGAGCGCCGCTCCTCGCCCGAGGTGGCGGAACGCGTCCGTCCGCTGACCCGTGGTCAGGTCGCGGACCGTCTGGAGGAGCTCGGTGACCTGTACGCGGAGACCTCCGGTGGAGATGAGTGGGCGTGGAACCAGGCGCGGGCGACCTTCCTGCTCCATCTCGCCGCCGACGCCCGACGACCGGGGTTCTCGCTGCTGATCGCGGAGACCACGGCTCTGACCGGATACGCCTACGGCTTCCCCGCGGCCGGCGCAGGTCCGTGGTGGGCGGGGTCCGGCGGACACGTCGGGGGAAGTCTGCTGCGCCGCCCCGCCCCCGGCGGGCTCTTCGTCGTCTCCGGAATCGTGGTGCCGCCTCGCGTGCGCCGGGAGTACAAGGACCAGGTCTGGAACCTCGCCCGGCGCCTGCAGCGCCGGTTGCTCGCCGGCCACGGCGCAGCGCTCGGCGTCACGCTGGTGGACGCCCGGGACGCCAGGACGGTGGAGACCATGCGGTCCTGGGGCTGGCGGTACGCGGGGGACGACACCCTCCCGGCCGTGCCACTTGCCGTGCCGCCCGGTCCGTTCCGCCTTCTGGTACTGGCTCCGGGAACGTGAGCGGCCGCCTCCTCATGGATCACATCCCGGTGAGCCAGGGCTGTTGTCGCGCGTGAATCTGCTGACCTGCCCTCCTGTGGAATGGGCTGCCGCAGGCCGCCGAGTTCCGGATGGGCCTGCCAGGCGCCCGTCTGTGCCCGATCGGCGTGGACAGGATTCCACAGCCGTACCGTGTCGGTGGTCGTGACCTCGTGTGATCGGTCGCTACGGCCGTGATCGCTGCCGGGTGGCCAGGCAGGGAGCCCAGCCGTTCCTTGCGCGTGGTGACCAGAAGCGGGCGGTTCGTGATGGCCTCGATCAGCGCAATGCCGCAAGCCGGCTCCCAACGCTGGGCCTGGGTCGGCGGCGTCGGGCCATGACGACCGGCGACGGCTCAGTGCTGGGTGCCGGCGGACCAGAGGGTGGTGCCCTGGTAGACCACGCTGACGTCGCCGTCGGTACCGAAGTACAGACAGGCGCCGTCGTGCCCGGAGGTGACGGAGCTCCAGACACCCCAGGTGTCCTTGTCGTAGACGACGAGATTGCCGTCGGCCTGCATGATGGCGCGGTATCCCGTGCCCGAGGTGCCCGAGGACCAGCGCCGGTGGTGGTCCTCGTCGTAGATGACGAGGTTGCCGTCGGTCTGCATCGTCATGGTCGTCCGGTTGGTCTGCCAGGACTCGCCCGGCATCAACTGCTGGTCACGTCGCACGGTCAACGTCGTCCATTGGGGCGAGGCCGATGCCGTCTCGCTCGGGTCCGGGTCTGTCGCCTTGCCCGTAGGTGCCGTCGTCTTCGTCGTCTTCGTGACTTCGGCGCCGAGTCCGGCGGAGGGGCTTGATGACGGCAGCGCGGCGGTCCGTGCGGATGAAGACGAAGAAGCCTCCGCCGCGGGGTCTCGGTGCGGGGACGGTGATGCCGAGGCCGCGGAGGACGCGTACGGCTCGGCGACCGCTGTGCTGCCGGCCCCCGCGCGAGGCCTCGTGTCGACGGCGGAGTCCGCTTCGAAGGCCGCGCGTGTGGCCAACCCCGCGGTCACGAGGACTGCGGTCCCGGCGAGTATGGCCCCCACTCTCCGGGCGCCGGTGCCCTTGCCGATTGCGGCGGTTCGGAACAGGCGGCTGCGGATGGTGGTGGCACCGGCGGCTTCGAGTGCGTCCGCGAACTCGGCGGCATCCGCCCAGCGCCCCTCCCGCTCGGGCTCGAGGGCGCGTCGCGTCACGCGCCGGACTGCCGCCGGCACCGGGGGGCGCGGCGGCCCGGGCCAGTCGAGTTGTTCCGACGAGCCCGGCAGGCTCCCGGTCAGCAGCTCGTAGGTGAGTACGCCCAGGCCGTAGACGTCGGCCCGCTCGTCGACATCGACCAAGCGGTCCTCCGGGACCTGCTCCGGAGCCATGTAGCCGGGTGATCCCACGCCCTGCGTCAGTCCCGAGGCGTGCGCCAGACTCTTGGCCAGGCCGAGATCGGCCACCAGCAGCCGTTCACGGCCGCCCGACACCGTCTGGAGCAGGATGTTGGACGGCTTGATGTCACGGTGCACGATGCCGACCGCGTGCAGGTCGGCCACGCCCCGTGCGGCCTGCACCGCGAACCGCAGCGCCTGGTCGACGGCCAGGGGCCCCTGGGCCACCCGGTCGGCCAGCGTGCCGCCGTCGGCATAGGTCATGACGAAGTACGGCCGTCCGTCCGGCAGTTCACCGATGTCGTACACCTGCACCACCCGGTCCGACGCGGCCTGGCGCAGCAGCCGGGCCTCGTCCAGGAAGCGCTCCCGGAGGTCCGGCCGGTGCACCCACTTCTCCGCCATGACCTTCACCGCGATCGGGGCTTCGAGTATGTCGTCATGGGCGAGCCAGACCATGCCGAAACCTCCGCAGCCCAAAAGGCGCTGCAGGCGGTGACGTCCGACAGTGACGAGTGCTGACATGAGGGCGGAACTCCAGCGCAGTTGCCGTTCGACATTCGACCGGACCAGGAGGTGGCGGACTCGGGGGCACCTTGCCGGGCACCCCTCCGGCATGCCGGGTCCTGCGACCGCAGATGCCTGCGTGCCAGTGTCGACGCGTGACGCAGCCGTGCACAACGTGCACAGGACCAACATGATCTGCATTGTTTGGGCACCGGCACAACGGCCTTGCCGGTGGCGCGATCTCCGTTCGCGTCCCCTGCATGCAGGGGACGCCGCGCATCACAACCGGCTGCTCCTACGGATGCCGGTCAGGCCGCACCGTGTGAGGTCGGCGTAGTCGACGGCCCACTCGGTGCGCTGGTCCTCCAAGCCCTGCTGCCGGGCGTCAGTCCGGGCCCGGGCCGAGCATGCGACGCGAGAGCTCGGCGAACTGGAGCAGTTCGGGCATGGTCCGGTGCTTGGAGTAGGCCAGGGCGACCATGCGCGGTGCGACGCCCTCCAGCGTCAGGTACACGACGTCGTCACGGCGGTAGAAGCCGGCCATCCCGGCCGGCATGACATAGCACCCGGACCCGAAGGCGACGGTCTGCAGGCATTCCTCGATCGTCGCCGGGAAGCGTCCGGCGTCCCCCGGCGGCGCCACCGGATCGAGCGGGACACGTCCGCGCCATTCCGGTACGTCCCGCGGATCCTGCAGCAGCGTCATGTCCCGCAGATCCTCGACGTGCACCGCCTTGAGTTCCGCCAACGGATGCTCACTGGACAGCGCCACCACACGGGGCTCCGGGAAGAGCGGGACCACCTCGAACATGCCCTCGGGCAGGGGCAGTCGGACGTAGCAGACGTCGACCCGCCCGTCGAGCAGGAAGTCGACCTGGTCGGTGATCGAGGTGTGGACGACATCGATGTCCAGCTGCGGCGCCGTCCGGGCGAACTCCCGCACGATGGGCGTGACCGTGACACCCGGCATGAAGCCGATGGTGAACTGGTTCACCTCCCGGCTCGCCGTCCGCACCCGCTGCTGGACCGCCTGTGCCATCGCCAGCATCGGCCGGGCGTCCTCCAGCAACTGGTGCCCCGCCCGCGTCAGTACGGTGCCCTGCCGGTCACGCAGGAAGAGGACCACGCCCAGATCCTCCTCCAGCGCACGGATCTGACGGCTGAGCGCCGGCTGCGTCATGTAGAGGCGGCTCGCCGCCCGCACGAAGCTGCACTCCTCGGCCACGGCCACGAAGTAGCGCATCCGGCGTATGTCGAGGTCCATGCGGTTCATCGTAGCCACGCCCATCACGGCATATGCCGAAACGGCTTCAGAATCGAACAGATAGGCATTGGCGCGGTCCCCCTCGACCGGTCCACCATGGTCGGACCGAGGGGACAAGCCACAACGCCCGCCGCTGGCACAGCAGTTGTGCAGGACGCCGGGCTCGCGAGGACAGCCGGCCACCGTCGTGGGCCGGGGTACACACACCGCCGACCGGGAGCAGCCGCGGGGCGACGGGCTGGCCCTTCGCCCGTCAGGCGTGGACGCGGTCACACGGCCGTCTCCTCGCGGGAGCACACCCGCGCCTTCGGGCATCGGCCCCGCATCCGGCCTGCGGGGCCGATGCGCCCCCACGAAAGGAATCACCATGGGATTACGCCGGCACCGGGGCTCGGCCACGCCGTCCACCGGACACACCCCGAGCGCTGCGGCACACGACGGCACGGCACGGCGGTCGGTTCTCTCCCTGGTTCGTGCCTGTCCAGCATGACCGTGACCGGCAGATCCGAGCGCGCCGCCGCCGCGACAGCGGCTTTGCGCGACGTCCTGGAACACGTCGACGCCGATGCCGTGGTCCAGCGTATGGAATCCGTGCTTCGCCACACGCCCGAATACGTGCGCTCGGCGCGCGACTGCGGGGCCTCCGCTCTTCGTGCCGCGCTGCGCCGGCACGCCGGCCTGCTCCTGCACTGGATGGTGCGGGGCACACCGCCGGACTCGTACGTCCTGTCCGAGATGTACGAGCAGGCACGGGAGTGCGCCGCCGCCGGGCAGCCGTTGGACGGCGGCCTGCTCCTCCATCACCGGGCTGCGAGCGCCTTCTGGGACGCCGTGCTCGGCCTGGCCGCCGAGGAGGAACGCCGACACCTGGCGGACTGGACCGACCAGGGGCGGCGTCACCTCGACAGCTACCTCGGCATGGTCACCCGGATGTTCACGCAGGCGTACGCGGACCAGGCCGACCTGCCGTCCGCACAGGGCGACCGCCGGGCGCGCACCCTCTTCGAGCGCCTCTGCGCCCACCTTCCCCTCACGGTGGAGGACCAGGAGCGTGCCGCTCGGCTCGGCTTCGATCCGACACCTCCGTACGTGCCCTTCGTCGTGCTGCTCGACACGTCCGCCCCCGCCGAGCGCGCCGAGCTGGCGGCCCGCCTGCGCACCGCCGGGGCCCTGGCCTTCGTCGAGGACGCCCGCGTCACCGGACTCACCGGGCTCGCGTTCGACTGGTCCTCGTTCATGGCCGACCGACGCCTGCTCCTGGCGCAGGACCCGGCGACCGGGCGGACCGGCCTCCAGACCGCCGTCGACAACCTGCGTCTGCTGGTCGTCGTCGCATCGCGGTCCCATCGGCGTGGGCATGTCCGGGCCGAGGATTTCCTGCCTCAGCTGCTCCTGGCGCGCTCTCCCGAACTCGCCGACGCGGTGACGCGCCGTGTCTTCGGCCCGCTGGCAGGCGGGGACCACGGCGAACTGACGGCGACCCTCGCCTGCCTGGCCGAGAACCAGTTCGACAGTGCCTCCACCACGGCCGCCCTTCACCTGCACCGCAACACCCTGCTGTACCGGATCAAGCAGATCGAGAAGCTCACCGGCCTCGACCTGCAGAGGCACGGCGACCGCGCGCTGGTGTGGCTCGCGGTCCTCTGGGCGCAGGTCTCCTCCCGACCGGCCGGCTCGCGTTCCGTGCGGACCCACTGGCTGTCGACTGCATCCAGCGGCGCCGACCCAACAGGCACGTTCACTTCAGAAAGCGAGCAGCGATGAGAAGCCGTCCGCTGGAAGCTCCGGCAGGGCCGGTGCCGATGCAGCGCCAGGTCGAATCGGACCGGCGTCTTCCGGTCAGTCCGGCAGCCACCGACTCGCCGCGTACCAGGCGTCCGCACCATGCGGCCAGACCAGGCCCGCGACCGCACGCCGACGTCATGAGACGGCTCCCCACGGCCTCGGTATCGGTGGCCGTGGACGCCGCGGACCCGGTGACACACGCCGGGCTGGCGGCCGGGCTGAGCCGGGGACCGAAAGTGGCGCTCACCGCGGTGAAGGAGGCGGACGTCGTGGTGGCCGCGATCCAGACCGCCGACAACTCCACGCTGGAAGCGCTGCGCGGTCTGCCCATGCCGCCTCCGGCCCGGATCGTGCTCGTCGTCAGCGACGGCTGGTACGCCGACCTGACGGTCGCGGCCCACAGCGGCATACGGGCCGTGCTCTGGCGGGCCGAGGCACAGCCGCAGTCCCTGATCCGCGCCGTGCTGGCGGTCGCCGCCGGCGAAGCGCTGCTGCCGTCCGCGGTACAGGGCGAACTGCTCGACCAGGCAGACCGCCTCCAGCGCAACGTGCTGGTACCCAAGGGCCTGACGCCGTCCGGTCTGAGCACACGGGAGATCGACGTGCTCCGGCTGGTCGCGCAGGGCCTGGACCTCGCCGAGATAGCCGACACGATGTGCTACTCCGAACGCAACATCAAGAAGATCCTCTACGGCGTCATCAACCGCCTCGGACTGCGCAACCGCGTCCACGCCGTCTCCTACGCCATCCGCAACAAACTCATATGAGCCGGCCCGGTGAGCCGTGATGGCCCGTGCAAACGGGTCTACGAGCCCTGATCGGGTGGCGTGATCCCGAGGTCGACGCGCATGATGTGGCGCATTTCCCATAGGGAGTCCCACAGCCGATTCATGCTCTCCCGGGCGGCTTCGACGCTCTCTCCCGGTTCGGCGATACCTCTGTCGAGCCGCACCAGCAGGCCGTAAAGATCACCGAAATGACGGTTGGCGGTGCTGGCTGCCGCCATGACAGGGTCAGGCAGCACCATCTGGGCCTCCGCGTGACGCAAGCGATGGTCCCGGCGTGATCGGTCCAGTTCTGCCCGCAGTTCCTCGGTGACCTCGTCCCTGTCGAGAGCGTGGACGAGCTTCGTCATCACGTTGACGAAGTCGCGAGTACCAGCGTTGAGAGCTGCGTAGCAGGTGCGCCGCGCTTCGAGCTGAGTCTGCCGAGTGATGTATTCGCGCTCATCTGCCTGGAGTTGTCTCGCATGCTGCAGCTCACGATCCCTGGCGCGGTTGGCGCCGCGCTGCGTGAACAAGGCGGATGCGAGAGTGCCGCCGATACCCAGAATCGCGACCATGATCTGGCTGACTGAGCTACTCATACCGCCCCCGGCTCCGTTCGGCTCGCCGGGACCTTACCCACTCGGGTCAGGCATGCCGCCCGCCCTGGGGGTCTCTACCTCATTACGAGAGAGCGGGGGCGCCTTCCGGCTGCTCGGACGGGTCGTCCTGACCGCGGAACGACAGCAGGCGTGAGGGAAGAAGCCAGAGGCAGGCAAGGGTTCCGCCGATCGCGCCGACCCACAGCGCCACGGGGATTCCCGCGGTCGCGGCGATGAGGGCGCCGGCGACCGAGCCCAGCGGCCGGAGGCCGAAGCTCACGGTCTGGTACGCACCCCGGGTCTGTGACCGGAGGTGAGGAGGCACCACCAGCGCGAACACCGAGCCGACCGAGATGTCCTGAACGGACTCACCGACGCCGCCCAGCAGTGTCGAGGCCAGGACCAGGGCGAAGACGAGGCTTCCGGTGGCGCCGACGGCCGGGATCACGAGGAGCGGAGCATGCGACAGCACGCAACCGACCAGGAGCATCCGTCCCAGACCGATACGGCGGGCGAGCCGGGATGCCAGGGCAGCGCCGGCGAGTCCGCCGATGGCCTGCACGCTGAAGACGAACCCGATCTGGGCGCTGGTCAGGGACAGCTTGTGGACGTAGTACCAGACGAGCACCGACAAGAAGAGCATGTTGAAGAAGTTGCCGGTGGCGGTGACCGACAGGGCCGTCCTGATCAGCGGATTTCGTCGGATGAAGGCCAAGCCCGGGCGACGGTCGCGGCTCTCCGGGGAGCCGGGTTCGTGGTGGCGCTCCACCGGGCGCAGTCGGAGGAGGAACAGGGCGGCCGTGACCGCGGTGGCCGCGTCCACGCCGACCGCTGCCGGTACACCGGCGAGTTGGACCAGAAGTCCGCCGATGGAAGGTCCGGCCAGGATCGCGGCGGTCTGACCCGTGTAGGAGGCCGCCTGCCCGGCCACGTAGAGCTCGGACGGCAGGGTGGTGGCGAACAGGCCGCTCTCGCTGACATTCGACAGCACCGTGCACAGGCCGATGACGGCCAGGATGACGGCCAGCTGGACGAGCGAGAGCAGGCCGAAGGCTGTTGCGATCGGCACGCTGCTCAGGGCGGCGACCCGCAGGAGGTTGGCGCCGGCCAGGAGCCTGCGGTGGTGTCCGGTACGGTCGGCGAAGGAGCCGGCCGGTATGGCCAGGAACAGGCTCGGGAGCCAGATCACGGCCGACAGGACGGCGCTTTGGACGGCGTCGGCGCCCAGGACCTCGATGGCGGCCAGCGGCAGGGCCACCGAGGAGATGGCATCGCCCAGGGCGGCCAGAGTGGTGGCGGACCAGAGCTTTCTGAACGCGGCATGGCGCAGCGGCGCCGGCACCGAAGGACGAGGGGCCCGCAAGGTGATGGATCCTGTTTCTCGCGATGACGGATATGGCGCGGAATATGCGGCCGCTCCGGACCCGAACAGACAACCGGAGCGGCCGATGAATTCACCAGGAGTGCTGCTTCTTCATCTCTCACCTCCGCTGCTCATGAACTCCCTTCCATAAGGGAGCCGCTGGGAAAATTATCGAGGAATCCGCCGCATATCGCTAATGCCGATATCGTCGCCCCCCATACCGGATCGGCATTGACGGACCGGTATCGGGAATTCAGAGAATCAGGTAGAGCGTGAGCAGTGTGGCGCCCGTGGCCACGACGTAGACCTCGAAGGCGCCGCGGAGGGCCGCCGGGGCGTTGCGCAGCTCCATGAAGTGCAGGCCGACCAGGCGTACCTTGACCAGCGCGATCGCCACGACCGCGCAGCCGATCAGGGTCGACGTGCTGCCTTCGATGCCCAGCAGCCAGCTCGACAGCGTGGCCAGGACGAGTACCGGAAAGACCCACATGTCTCACGCCACCAGGTAGAAGAGCGGGAAGAGGACGAGCCAGAGCAGGTCCACCATGTGCCAGTACGCGGCCGCCCCCTCTGCGACGAGCAGTTGGCCCCGGCTCAGGGTCGGCCGACGGGACAGGACGATGAGGACCGTCAGCGCGCCCGTCCCGATCGCCAGGTGGGCCAGGTGGATGCCCGTGAACACGAAGTAGTACATGAAGAAGTCGTTGCTGCTCGGTGTATGTCCACCGCGAATCACCAGCGCGTATTCGAATGCCTTGACGGCGGCGAACCCGAGCGCGCACAGGAGCGCCCATGGCGGTGTCCGGGTGGGTCTGCCGGATCGCAGCTGCCGCAGCCCGCGAGCCACCAGCGCTGACGCGGTCAGCAGGAGGAGCGTGTTCAGCAGTCCCAGGTCCGGATGGAGGGCCTGCTGAGAAGCCCGGAACATCCTCGGGTACCGGCCGTGCAGTACCGCGACGAACCCGAAGAACACCGAGAACATGATCATGTCGCCGAGCAGGAAGACCCAGAGACCGGGCTCACCGGGGATGTGCCGGTGGTGCTGGGGTACCGGGTGCTCGGTCCGGGCCGCGGTGACGGTCATGCCACGGATTCCAGGACGGCCGGCTCCCGGTCGTCGTCCACCCGGGCCGCGGCCCGCACCATCAGGAACGTCATGACGAGGAACCAGGCACCGAAGGCGCCGGCCGCGACCCAGAACGAGAGGATGCCGTTCCAGGCGAAGGGGCCGGTCTTGAAGAAGGTCAGCAGGATGCTGGGCAGGAAGAGGAACGCCATCCAGAAGTTCAGGTACGCGGCCCAGCGGGGCAGGAGCGGCGTCGGGCGCTTGTCGGCCAGGATCGCCACGCCGACCACGGTGGCCTGCCCGATGGCCGGGAAGGCGTTCATGACCAGGGTGATCCAGGCCGTGTCGTTGAGCGCCATCGTGATGTCGGGCGAGCGGTCCGGCCGGTAGGCCGTCGCGGTGAAGATCAGGACCGGTACGAAGATCGCGGCCACGTTCGCGGCACCACAGACGAGTTGGATGGAAGCCAGCGGCTCCAGCCGCGGGTCGATACGCCGGATCAGGCTCGACAGCGCCGCGACGAAAGGTGCGGTCGCCACGGCACCGACGAGCATGACCACGAGGCCGGCACGGATCGAGTTGGCGTGGTCCGTATAGAAGGCCGCCACCCGCTCCGCCGACCAGCTCGGCGCCATCGGCGGTATCCAGTGGGCGATCAGCAGGGCGGCGAAGAACAATCCGATGAACAGGTAACCGAAGCTCGCGCAGACGGTCAGGATTCGGCGGGACATGAGGGAATCTCCTGGTTCCGGAAGGGACGGGTACGGAGCGGGCTTCGCTGCACGGACCTGAGGACGTAGGGGTGGGACTGCCGGCCCGGCGATCGGCCTCGGGAAGGCCGCCGGGCCGGGTGTTGCGCGGATCTGGTTCGACGTCCGGCCGATGTCCTGGCGGCGTCAGGCGGGTGCGCTCAGATACGGGAACACGGCGCGCAGCATCCCGGTGGCGTGGCCGGCGTCCAGGCCCATGGGGACGGGAGCGTTCAGCACGATCTCGAACATCGCCTCGGGAGCGGACTCGGTGAGCCCCCTGCCGTTGCGGGCCTTCGCGCCGAAGTCGGCTTCGGTGCCCACCTGGTAGCGCAGGACGTCCGGGAAGATGACGTCCCGTGTCGCGGCGCCGTAGCCCTCCGGGTCGGAGTGCGTGTCGTTGGCGGACACGAGACCCGCGACCTTCCGGCGTACGAGGTCTCCGTAGTTGGCCAGGTCATCACGTGGATCAGTGGCGTTGTAGTCGTCGAAGCCGGCCTCGGTGACGTCGAACAACGTGCTGACGAGCGGTGTCGCGCACCGGTTGATCTGCAGCCAGCCGCCGTGGTGGTCGTCCAGCGCGGTGGTGGCCCACACGCCGATCGTCCCCGATCCGATGAGCTCGTCCGGCACTTCGAGGACGATGGCGGTGACGTTGGTGCCGGCGAACAGGTTCGAGGCCCGCTGCGGGTCGAACGCGGCGAGGTCCACCGCCGCGCCGTTCCGGAGCGCGGTCAGGACCGCCGTGACGACGGTGCCGTCGAGGTAGAACGGGTCTCCGGCCCGGCCGACGAAGACGTTGACGCCGTCCGACGTGGTGACGATCTCCTGCGTCCTGCCGGTTGCCACGAGGGCTCCCGAGGCGTTGCGGTCGGCGGCCTCGGCACCGGCGAGCCGGTCGAGCACCCAACCCTGGCGGCCGTCCGGCTCGGTGGCGAGGAATCTGAACCGGAACGTCAGGTCCTGCACCGCGTCGTCGTCGGTGTCGATGTGGAACTCGTACAGCGCCTCGGGGTGGAAGCCCTTGTCGGCCGACACCGGGTTGGTGTTCATGACGAAGACGGTGCCGGTCCGTCCCCTGAACAGGTAGACATCGCTGATGTCCAGGCGGGGGTCCTGTTTCGCGGCAGCTGAATCCTGGTGGTGGGACATCGATCGGCCTTCCGTGAGGGCAGAGCGGGGCAGGGCACGGCGATGCCTTGCCGAGTTGACAGTTGTTTTGTGCACAGCAATCGAGAGGTCCGGTTCTGCGAACCCGAGGAAGCTGCTGCGGTACCAGCGCGCTCAGGCGCTCAAGACCGACGCCGAGCAGTGTGTTACCGCCGCTGCGCCGGGCGCCCCGAGGTCGAAGTGGGTCACGTCGAACATCCTGACCCGGGGCGGTCATTCGTCGCCAATGCCTATCCGCTGGTCCTGCATGCCGGTTCGGCATCAGTCCACTTGCGTGCACGTGAGGCGGCTGACGAGGTTCGCGAATTCGGGATGGATCACACGGGACCGTGCCGCTGCTCTTTCAGCCCCGCCGTGCGGACGTCCGGGGTGGTTGTGTGTCCGCACGCGTGACGTCCGTACGAGGCAAGGTGCGGGGCAGCCTGCACGTGAGTGCGTAGATCACTGCACCGACGAGCGTTTCGTCCACCATGCGCCACAAGAACTTCACCGTTACCGTTCCTTCGTGTTCAGGGGCCGCCGCGCGGCCTTTCTCCGGACATCCGGCGGGCGCTCTCAGGGCCGTTTCGCATCGCGTCGGATGGTGTCGGCAGCCCGTTCGGCGACGGCCAGGACAGTCGCGTTCACTCCGGTGTTGGGGATGGACGGCATCACCGAGGCGTCCGCGACACGCAGACCGTCGACGCCGTGCACTCTCAGGTCCGGGTCGACGACAGCGAGGTCGTCCATCCCGATCCGGCAGGTGCCGACGGGGTTGTGGAAGGTCGCCGCGTTCCCGCGGATGTAGGTGACGAGGTCGTCTCCCTTTCCCGGAGCGGTCTCCCGAGCACCCCACTGACGCCAGGCGGGCATGCGCCCGATCTCACGCGCGACGCCGAGGGCCGCGAGCATGGCGGACACGTCAGCGCTGTCGGCGAGGTAGTTCGGGTCGATCAACGGCAGCCGTCCCGGGTTCGGGCTCCTGAGCCGGACCGTTCCCCGGCTCGCGGGCGCCGTGTGAGCGAAGGCGACCGTGTGTCCGCACTCGGGCGTCCCGACGTCCGCGATGTCCGCCGGAGCGTCGAGCAGCATCAGCTGGACGTCCGGAACGGCTGTCGCGCCGCTGTGCACCAGGGCACCGACCGTACTGAAACCATGGCTGGTGGTCAGTTGCCGCCCCGCCTCGAAGACCACGGGGCACTGCAGGTGATCGTGCAGATTGGCGCCGACTCCGGGGAGGTCGGCCAGCACCGGAATCCCGACATCACGCAGATGCGCCGCGGGACCGATACCGGAGAGCAGCAGCAGGTGAGCGGAGCCCACCGTCCCGGCCGCCACTATCACCTCGCCGCGTGCCTCGGCGCGTTCCACGGTGCCGAAGGACGTGTATTCCACGCCGGTGCAGCGTCCGTGCTCGATCACCAGGCGGCTGACGTCCGCCTCCGTGGCCAGGTGCAGATTGGGCCGGTCGAGCACCGGCACCAGATAGGCGTCCGCGGCGCTCTGCCTACGGCCGCCCGCCCCTGCCAGGTCGCACCAGAAGGCGCCGTGCTGCCGTTCACCGTTGATGTCGTCGGTGAGATCGTGACCGGCCTCGGTGAGAGCGCCGAGGAAGGTCAGCGACCCGTCGTCGAGCTGGGTCGTAGGTGCCGCCCACACCGGCCCGATGACACCGCGCAGGGCGGGGTTGCGGCCCATCGCCGTCTCCGTCCGGCGAAAGTACGGCAGCAGCTCGGGGTAGCTCCAGCCCTTCGCGCCGTTGTCCGCCCATCCGTCGTAAACGGCGCGGTGGCCGCGGACGTGCATCATCGCGTTGATCGAACTCGATCCTCCGAGGACCCGTCCGCTGGGCCAGTGGTGACTGCGCGACAGCGTCCCGGGCTGCGGTGTCGTCCAGCGTGACCAGAGGATCTCCTTGGCCGGGATGAGCGGGAACCCGACCGGAAGGTGCATGGCCGGCGGCCCGAGCGCCGAGCCGGTCTCCACGAGAAGCACCTCGGCCGCCGCGTCCTCGGACAGGCGCGCCGCGAGAACACAGCCGGCCGTTCCGCCACCGACGACCACATAGTCGTAGGCAGTCATCTCTGTCCCGCCCGAGGGCCGGTCAACCCGAGAGAGCTCCGGCTTTGTCGCGCTGCGGCGCAGGACTGAGATGCATGGACATCTGTCCCGGCAACCCGCACGAGTAAGCCGCGATGACGCATCGTCAAAACCTTTTCTGTCAGCTTGGGTTCCTTATGCCAATGAGCTTTGCGGGCCACGGCTCGTCGCGCCAATGCCGATTTCCCGAATCGTCATGCCGACCGGGCATGGCGACAGGACAGCACGGTTCTGCCCCCGCATGGGCGCGTCGCTATGCCGAACCGAGCGCCGCAATCACGATCTTGGCGAACTGGTCGATGGAGGGCATCTTCCGGTTCTTGGCGTACGCCAGCGCCACCATGCGCGGGGCAACCCCTGTGAGCTGGACGTAACGGATGTCGGGGCGACGGTAGAAATCGGCGAGGCCGGCCGGGACGACGATGAACCCGGTGCCGGACGCGACGGCTTCCAGGCTCTCCTCGATCGAGGTGGGCCGTTCCGCTTCCGGACGGTCGCGCGCCGCCGCCGCGTCGAAGTCGGTGCCGCGCCACTCCGGTACGTCGGCGGATTCCTGCAGCAAGCGGTACGGCGTCAGCTCCGTGATGTGGACGGTCTGCGCCTGTGCCAGCGGATGTTCGTCGGAGAGAGCAGCAACCCGCGGCTCGGGGAACAGCGGAACGATCTCGAAGGTGTCGACCGGCAGCGGCAGCCTGACGAAGCAGACATCGACACGACCGTCGAGCAGATAGTCGACCTGGTCGGTGGGCGCCGTGTGCAGCACCTGCACGTTGACCTCCGGCGCCAGCGCCCGGAACTGCCTGACGATCGGGGTGACTATGACCCCTGGCATGAAGCCGATGGTGAAGTGGTGCCCCTCACGGCTGGCGAGCCGGACTCGCCGCTGCAGAGCCAGCGATGCCGCCAGCAGCGGCCGTGCGTCCTCCAGCAGCTGACCGCCGGCCCGAGTGAGCGCCGTACCCAGCGGGCCGCGCTGGAGCAGCGACGCTCCGAGATCGTCCTCCAGGGCACGGATCTGTCGGCTCAGTGCGGGCTGGGTCATCTTCAGCCGTTCGGCACCACGCACAAAACTGAGCTCTTCGGCAACCGTCACGAAATAGCGGAGACGCCGGAGGTCGATATCCATGACGCCATGTTAGCCACGCCGCTTTTCCTGTCGAACTGCGATCCGGAAAGGCGTCTTGGGCTTCGGTAATGCCCAACCGGCATGACTTCTGCGCGAATCGGCATTGGCGCCACCAGGCATACATGACCATGATTGACTGACATAAAGCGGCCTCCCATCGGCGGATGGTCGCCCTGCCATGAACACAGCCCTGCCCGCATTCTCCGCCACGCACCGACGGTGCCGACCTGCAGGCGAGCGGGCTCTCCTTCCGCTTCTGACGGCGGCGAGCCGCGGCAAGAAGCCGGAAATCGACACCGACGTGAAATAATTCCACTCCGCCTCAGCGCGATAATACGCAAACCCCTGAGTTTCATTTCACGGCCAGGCGGGGTTCGTGGGGTACGCCTCCCGGGACGCGGCGGAGCGATCCGGCTCGGATCACCTGAGCCCGGTGGTCCGTCGCAGCGCCGCCTGAAGCAGAAGATCCACCAGGTCGCCGTACTCGATGCCACTGGCCTGCCACATCTGCGGGTACATCGAGACGGGGGTGAAGCCGGGCATGGTGTTGATCTCGTTGATCACGAATCGTCCCTCCTCGGTGAGGAAGAAGTCCGCCCGGACCAGCCCCTCGCAAGAGGCCGCCTCGAACGCCTTGAGGGCCAGTCGGCGCACCTCATCGGTCTGGCTGTCGGTCAGCGCCGCGGGCACCACTCCGGGGGTGGATTCGAGGTACTTCGCCTCGAAGTCGTAGTACGCACGTGCCTCGGGCGCCGGGATCTCGGCCGGCACGCTGGCCCGCGGTCCCTCGGGGAACTCGAGCACGCCGCACTCGATCTCGCGGCCCTGCACCAGCGCCTCCACGACGATCTTCGCGTCGTGCCGGTGGGCCTCCGCGATCGCGTCCTGCAGTCCCGGCGGCCCGTCGACCCTGGTGATGCCGATCGAAGAGCCTGCGCGTGCCGGTTTCACGAACAGCGGCCAGCCGTACACGTCGGCGAAGCGGCTGATTCTCGCGCGGGCACCCGCCGCGTCGGACTGCCACTCACGGGGTCTGATCACCAGGTACGGCCCGACCGCCAGGCCGAACGAGCTGAACACCCTCTTCATGTACTCCTTGTCCTGGCCGACCGCCGAGGCGAGAACGCCCGCTCCGACGTAGGGGATGCCCGACAGCTCCAGCAGGCCCTGCACGGTGCCGTCCTCGCCGTACGGTCCGTGCAGTACGGGGAAGACCACGTCCACTTCGCCGAGGACCTTGGGCTCCGTGCCGCGTTCGCTGCGGACGACGGTCCGGTCGGTCGGGTCGACGGAGACGATGATGTCGCCCCGGCCCGAAGTCGTGAGCTGCTCGACCATGGGCTGCCGCCGGTCGACCATCGCCATGCGCTCGGGATCGTCCGCCGTCAGGACCCAGCGCCCGTCCTGGGTGATGCCGACCGGCAGGACGTCGTACTTCGTCCGGTCGATGGCCCGCAGCACGGCGCCCGCGGTCACGACGGAAATGCCGTGCTCCGAGCTCCGGCCGCCGAAGAGGAGCACCACCAGCGGCCTGCGGCGTGATCCGGACGGAGGGGAGGTGGATGGTTCGGTCATGGTTTCTGCTTCCTTCGCTGTGCGGCGCCGGCCTTCCGACCGGATGGCCGGCGCCGCACACTGGTGGACCGAAGCCCTCGGTCGTCCGGTCAGCCGGTCAGCGAGGACCGGGAGACGGGGAAGTCGAAATAGGTGGACGGGTAGGGCTCGGCGGCGAAGGTGAAGTGCCACCATTCCTCGGCGAGATTCACGAATCCGAGAGACTCGAGCTCGTTCTTGAGCAGCAGTCTGTTGCTGTGCTGGACTCCCACGATGCGCGGGTCGAGGGTGTGCGCGAGCGTGTCGAAGCAGTCGTACCCGGTGCCCATGTCGATCGAGTTGTCCGGGAACCTCTGCGCCGCCGGCGCGTAGCACGGCTCAAGCTCTTCCCCGGGAACGTAGGGACGCGTCGGGTGGACCGGCAGCTTCACGAGCGTGAGGTCGATCGTGCTGCCACGGCTGTGCCCCGACTTCGCCGCGATGTACCCGTCGGCGAAGAGGTCGGCCTTGTCCACCTGGGGGTAGAACTCGTCCTTCATCTTCAGGTCGGTCAGGTCCTGGGCCCAGTCGACGAACTGGTCCACCGCGCGCTGCGGCCGGTAGCAGTCGTACACCTTCAGTGTGTAGCCCTGCGTCAGGAAGTAGCGCTCGGCCTTCGCCAGGGCCTGTGCCGTCGGGGCGGTGACGATGCACAGCGGTTCGGCGTAGCCGTTGATCGGCGTGCCGATGAAGTTGTGAGGCGTGGCGTAGCGGATCTCCTGCAGAATCGCGGGGGCCACATCGTGGAGCGCCACGAAATCGGCGGGTGCTTTGCTTTCGGTGTCGGCGGCCTGCGCGGTGACCGAGGTGCTCGTCACCGTGACGAGGACGGCCGCCAGAAATGCCAGCAGCATGGGGACGCGCATGCGCGCATTATTGATCATCACTATGCCTTACCTCTACTTGATATATGGGCTTGATATATGGGCGGAGAATTTTCCCAGACCCGCGAACGGTGTCAGCGAGAGCACCATGACGAAAACACCGAAGAACAGGGTGCAGTGCAGGAGACCGTATTCGCCGACGAGTAGACCCGTGACCAGTACCGGAATGCACATCGACGTATAGGTGATGGTGTAGATGGCGGCCATCAGGCCCGCCCGTTCCGTCGCGAGGACGTTCGCCGTCACCAGCCGGACGCCGCCCTGGAACGCGGGGCCGAATCCCGCACCGGCCAGCGCGGTCCCCACGTACAGGGCTGTGGAGGAGTCGCGGTGCGCGGCCAGCAGCGTGACGGCCACCCCCGTCGTCAGAAACAGGGAGCCGCCCAGAGCCGTTCGGCCGGCGTCGGCATGCCGGGTCAGCAGCACGGCGGGTACCGCGCTGGCGGTCAGCAGGGACACGGTCAGGCCGTCGGCGGTCGACGACGCCGATCCTGTGATGCCCTGGACCAGATCGGGCCCGAGGGACAGATAGAAACCGCCCAGAGCCCAGACGGCCACGAACACGGGCGCGGTGACGAGGAGGGCTCGGCGACTGGACCGGGGAGCGCGGATCCGTGGTCGCAGCGAAGGCCAGGCTCCCGGCCTCGGCGGCCTCGATTCCGGAAGGAAGGCCAGACCCAGCATCTGTACGGCCAGCGCGCTGAACAGCAGCGTGTACACACTGCCGAGGTGAGCCGGGATCAGGTCCATGAGCAGACTCGTGCCGATCGTCCCCAACGCCATGCCGATGAGCGGAGCGATGCTGACGAACAGCGGGCCCCACCGCCTGGTCACGTCGAGCAGGGCAGCACCCAGTGCACTCGTCGCGGCACCTGTGGCCAGCCCCTGGAGCGTCCGGGCGAGGATCAGCGAGGTCACGCCGCCGGCCTGCAGGAAAAGCAGCATGGACAGTGCTTCGAGGGCGAGCGCGGCGCCGATGACAGGCCGTCGGCCGACATGGTCGGAGAGCGCGCCGACGGTCAGGAGCGCGACCAGGACGCTCAGGCAGTACACGCCGTAGACCACGGTGACCGTGCCGGAGGAGAGGTGCCAACTCGCCTGGTAGACGCGGTAGAGCGGAGTGGGCGCGCTGGAGGCGACGAGGAACGTGGTGAGGACGATGGACAAGAAGACAGCCGACCTCCGGCGGACAACCGCGTCGTCGGCCCACCCGCCGGGCGGCCTGGCCCTTGCCTCGGACTTGGCATGAAGCTCTTCGAGCATCGTTGTTCGGCTCTCTGTACGGGAAGGGCGGAGTGCGGTACGCACCGCCGGGGCCGCGCTCTCCATGACTCCGACATGGCTCCGACGCCGCGGGCGACTCGGCGGGCATCAGGGCGGCCTCCCGCCGAGGGGGACCGGGGGAGGCCGACGGGGACCAACGTAGGGCTCCGGGTGACGTGTTCACGGCTGCCGTAGCGCATCGGGCACCAACGGGACCTGGGCAGGGGCCGAACGGACACTTCGGCGCGGCAGGGGTCGCGGACGAGGCGTCGACGAACTGGCGACATGCCGATCCGGCATCGGAACGGCCCCAGCCGGTATGGGCGGTATCGGCTGGACCTGACCGAGAATCGGCGGGCGGGCCGGGTCCGCCTCTGCCGCCCGGCGACCCGCCGACGCCCGAGAAGGCCGGCCTTCGCCAACGCCTCCAGGCCCAGGCCCGGGCGCTGCAACCCCGGAGGACGAACACCGAAGATGACTGACCTCAGCATCGCCCAAGGTCCCATCGGTCTCGTGGAAGAGGAGGACGTCACCTTTCCGGTGAGCATCGTGCTCACGCTTCAGCGCGAGCAGACGGCGTCACTGCTCCGCGCCATGCGCAGTCAGCGGGTACTGCCCGCCCAGACGCACACCTGGGGCTCCGAGCGGGCTTACGGCGCCCTGCTGCACGAGGTCGGCCCTCGCCTCACCGTCCTGGACGTACCCGGTTCGCAGTGGAGCGACGGTCTGGAGCAACGCGTGCGCGCGCTCAGCAACATCTCGTCCGTGGTCGTACTCGTACCGGATCACACGGATTCCGTACGGCTTCTGCGGGCGGGTGCCGCCAATGTCCTCCCCCGCGACTCGCCGCCCAGGGAACTCGCCGGCAGAATCGCCGCCGAGCGCCGATGGCTGGACATGCGGCGCTCACCGCGCCGGCAGGCCGCGGAATCCCCACCGTTTCGCGCTGTCCGCCCCCAGCAGCACTCCCAGCAGGTGCTGTTCGACATCCTCGGTTCCGCCTCGCGGCCGTGGTGCTGTCACGACCTGTGCCTGCTGCTCGGCACAGCCGGGGAACCGATGAGCCGCCGAGCGCTGCAGGGCAGAATCGTGCGGCTCAACGAGCGGCTCGCACGTGACGGGCTGTCGGTCGACTGCACGACCCAGTGGGGGCGCACGACGTTCCTGGGCCTCGCCGAGGCCATCGCCACCGACGCACCCGTGGTCGGGACGGCCCCGGCCATTCACAGGACGGATGAGTCGCCACCCACCCACTGAACTGTGGCTTCGCGCCTCGGAGACGAACAGACCAACGGAGAGGTGAACATGGACGAGCGAGCGGCGACACCGGGTGAAGAGGCGGAGTCGGAGGAATCTCAGGAGGCGGTGAGGGCCGCGCTCCTGAACGCCTGGACAGCAGGGGGTGGCGGAAGGGACAGGCAGGAGACGGGAGCCGCGTTGCGTCCGGTGTCATCGACCGTCACGCAGGGCGGCTTACCGGGTGCCTGAGCACGCCTCCGGCAAGCCGTCCCGGCGAATGGTCAGGCGGGGATGTTCCACCGCTGGTTGACGGCGCTGGTGCAGCTCGTGATCTGGAGCCGGGTGAGCGCGGTGGTGTAATCGGCGGTGCCGTCGAGGCACTTGCCGGACGCCCCCGTAGGCGTGGTACTTCCCGGTCCAGGAGGACAAGGCGTCGGTGGTGGCATCCGTGGCGGACGGCGCGTCCTCGTAGACGCCGACCGGGCCCTGGTGCCGGGAGGCGTTGAACTCGTGGAACCGCCGGGAGACCTCGGCGGGCAGTTCCTTCCGAGCCGCCGCCCCCGTGGTGCCGGGAATCACGCGCTCGCTGTGCCGGGCATCAGGCGCGGGTGAGCCGGAGTCAGGCTGGGCGGGGGCCGCCGCTCCGAAAGGCCGCGCGGGGGCCGCCGCTCCGGAAGCAGGTGTCCCGGTGGTCAGCGCCAGCACGGCGACGACCCCCACCAGTGGGACAGACACCGGCAATCAAGCGCGCCGGACAGCGCGGACGCCGCCCAATTTCCAGCAGCCTTCCCCGCTTCAAGCGTCAGAAATTCGGCGCTGGAAATATCGAAGAACGGCGGGAGAGTCCACCGGCTCATGCCGGATCGACATGGAAAGAAACAGAATTGGCATTAGCCTTCCGCCGATGCGGCCGCCATAGTCGATTCTGCGAAGTGCGGCGGGCCGCAACAAATACGGTTTCCCTGCCTCTGCGGACCGCGCCGCTTCCTCTGCCTATCAGGCTCGACAACCCGAGAGGAACAACACCACATGAAGTCCACCGCTCGAATCAAAGCGCTGGCGACTGCCGGGCTTGTGAGTGGCGCGGTCGTGGCCTCGCTGGTCGCGACGAACGCGAGCGCCGTCACGACCCAGGCGAACGACCACGCCGTCGCCTCGCAGACGGCGCACCGCGCGAAGCCGACGGTGGTCCTGGTCCACGGGGCGTTCGCCGATTCCTCCAGCTGGAACAGCGAGATCGGCTACCTGCGACGCCACGGCTACCCGGTCCTCGCGATCGACACCCCGCTGCGCGGCCTGGCCTTCGACAGCGCCTACGTCGAGGCACAGCTCAAGACCGTCAAGGGCCCGGTCGTACTGGTCGGCCACTCCTACGCGGGAGAGGTCGTCAGCCAGGTCGCCGCAGAGACGTCGAAGGTCAAGGCCCTCGTGTACGTGGCGGCTCTCATCCCCAAGGCGGGAGAAACCGCCGGCTCCCTGATCGGACAGTTCCCCGGGTCGCAGCTCGTTTCGGAGAACTTCCGCACCGTTCCCCTGCCCGGCGGCGACACCGACGTGTACCTCAAGGCCGACAAGTACGGGACTGTGTACGGCAACGGGCTGTCGAAGTCGGACATCCAGGTCGCCTCGGTGACTCAGGAGCCGGTCGCCCTCTCGGCCTTCACCGACAAGGCCACGGTGAATCCGCCGGCGAAGACACCGAAGTGGGCGGTCATCTCGACCGAGGACCACGCTGTGCCGACGGCCGCCCAGAAGTTCGAGGCCAACCGAGTGGGCGCCCACATCATCTACACCCGCTCGGGCCACGATGTTCCGTCGATCAGCCCGGGAGCGGTCGACCGTGCCATCGTCGCCGCCGCCAACTCCGTGCACTGATCAACCCCTGTAGCAGGGCGCCCACTTGACCGACACGGGGCTTCCGGCGGCCGTGTCATGGCCTTCCTCGCCGCTGTACAGGCACTCGCGATGACTCTCTACTGCCGCAGCGGACGGTGCAGCACTCGCAGCCGCAGGCAGTACAACGGACGGCTCCCGCAGACCCAATGCCTGCGGGAGCTTTCCCGTTCTCTCAGCGGTGACCTCGTCCCCTTACAGGACCGCGGCGCATAAGCGCCGCGTTCGCAAATGGCTCGTCATGTCCGAGTGCCCGCACCGCGGAATCTCGCGCTCGGGCGGCTACGGCATGGACGGGCAAGGAGCACCTCCCCTTCCTCGCCGGCGTCACCGGCGACGGCCGCGTCGGCATCGTCGGCCGCGACGGCCGCGTCGGCTTCAACGGCCCGGAGGTGTACGTGGCCCGCGACCTCTACCGGCGCCTCAGGGCCCGCTGCCCCCGCCCCGATGTGCGGCCTGGCACGCCTGCGCCTGTCAGGGCGACGCCCCGCGCCGACACTTCCGCTCCCCTTGGCCACCGGGCCCTCATGGCCAAAACCGGATGCCGGGCACCGGCCGGGTCGGCTACCGTCATCGTCGTGCAGGTGCGCAGGCAGCGGATACTTCGCCTTCCAAGCGGGTAACGCGGGTTCGAATCCCGCCGCCGGCTCCGGCCGGTGTCGTCCAGCGGCCCAGGACGCCTTACGTCTCCGCCGCCGACCCTGATCTCTGCACATCACACACGCACCGCCCGCCCAGGGTGGGTGGGCCAGGCGAGTCTTCGGGCGGTGTGCCTGCCACGGCGGACGACACGGACAAGGCCGTCGCCACGGCCGACTCCGATACCAGCGAAGGTGACACGGCGGCAGAGGATGATGCCGCGAGCAGCCACTGGAGCGTGGTGAAGATCGTGGCCCACGACAAGGACGGGCGCTACTTCCCGACCCGTCAGGGGAACCGGTCCTTCGGCGGGGTCCATTTCTCCGGACCGCACAACATCCACAGCGAGAAAGTCATCCAGGCAGCGGTGAACGAGCATCCCGAACGAGGGAGCACGAAGACCCGCAAGGTGTACGGCGCTGTGCTGTACGACCGCCTCGGGATCATCCTCGCCAAGGTCAAGGTCATTGCGCAGTACCACTGGGAGACCAGCGACCACAAGTACAAGCTCGCCGACACCGACGACAGGATCGGCGTGATCACGGCGTTCTGCCAGGGTGTCAACAAATGCCCGGACGCGTTGAACCGAGTATGACGGAGCACTCGATGGTATGGGACGAGACGGGCCTGTCCGGTCTGCAGGCACAGCTGGCGCACGAAATGCTGAGCCGTGTCACAGCCTTCACGTTCGGACCGGACGTCCGGCTCGTCCGAGGTGTGGTGACCTCCCCGGACCGGCCCGGCGCCGGCCGCGTCGTCCTCTGGGACGGGCAGAGGCTCGACAGCTCCGTCGCCTTCGACGTGCCGCTCACGGACGCCCAGGGCGGAAACATCCCCCCAGGAGATCTCGCCGCCGCCCTGCGCGACGTGGCAGCGGACCGCCCGGAACACGAGATCGAGGAGGCACCGCGCGACGCCTTCGGGATCCCCGTGATCGACGCATCCACCCTCGTGCACGCCTTCGTCGCCGAGCCGCGTTTCAAGGTCCCGGACGCACTGCACGCCGCAGCGGCCGCGTTCTCCCTCTCTCCAGAGCCGGAAGACCCCCCAGAACTGCGCCTGCGCGGCTTCCTCCTCCTGGACCGGACAAGGTGCCGCCTCTACCTGGACACCCCCGAGTCACAGGACGCACCGCCGTTCGGCATCGATCTCCCCCTCCAAGACGAGAAAGGGTCCGTCACGGTCGGCGTGACAGCGGTGCACGCCGCACTCCCGGTCCTCCTGCTGGGCGAGCTGGAACGCATGCGCAAGGACGTCCACGACCCGTACTGCCATACCGTCTACGATCTGGTGCAGGTGAGGGCGCCCAGGCGCCGGCGTGATCCGCCCGCGCCCCGAACAAGGCAAATCGCTACTTGATTTCGATCGCCCCGTTGCCTTGTGCGGGCATCCCGCGGCGCTGGAGAAATACCTGGTCGCTCCCTGTCGGGCCGCTGCTCCGGGTCCCGGCGGGCGAGGTGAGGTCGCCCGACTGCGCGCGAGGAAGGCCGGGCGGGTAGAACTGCGCGTGCCAGCGACGCAGTGCCTTGATGCGTACCCGGGTCCGTGGCTTACTCACCCGCCCTTCCTCGCACCGCACGGCATTCCGTCAAGGAGGCTGCGGAGCGGACTTGCTCAACGGACCAGTCCGGGTGATCGGCACGGACGCACATCGTCCAGGGGCGGACGCGTGGTGGAATGCAGGGGGTGGGGGGCCCCGGTGCGCCGGGGGCCCCCCCCCCCCGGCCGGCGCGGGGCGGGGGGGGCGGGTGCGCCCACGGGAGCGGGAGGACAGGGGGGTATAAAACAAAAACCCAGCCGACGCCAAAAGAAAAGGAGATAT
>NZ_JBHXMA010000005.1:0-3015 GCF_042721035.1 Streptomyces sp. NPDC058464 | reverse complement strand
TTTGATCTGGGCCCCGGGGGGGTTTGCGTACCGCCCCTCAGGGGGGGGGGGGGTGCGGGGTGGGGTTTTTGGGTGGGGGGCGCGCGGGCGCCCCCCCCCCCCCACCACCCCCTGTCCTGCCTCTGTCCGGTCAGGCCGGTTCCGCCAAGGTCAGCGGTAGCAGGTGGTCACGAGGACCGTGTCACCCGCGTGGACGACCGTCGGGGCATGCGGCGAAAGCGCGACCACCGCGTCCTCCTGCTTCTTGCAGTCGGACATCCGGACCCGGGTGAATTCGGGCGTGAGGCGGAAATGGACAAGCGCCACCCTGGCCCTCGCCGCGCTCGCGCCGGCCAGCTGCTCCCTGGCGATCGTGCCGTCGCTGGTGCGTACAAGCAAGGTGGTGCTGTCGGCGGTGGTGCTGTCGGCGGCGGTCTGCGCCGAGGTGTGCGAACCGCTGCCGACGACGCCGGCGGCCAGGGCGGTGCCTGCGCCGCAGGCCACGACCAGGGCGGTGGCGATGCCCGCGATGGCGGCGGCCCGCTTGCGGCGAGCCCCACGCTCGATGACGGCCGTGTCGAAGTGCGGCGTCTCGGCGGTGTTCACGAAGTCGTTCATAGCGTTCACCAGTTCCTGCTCGAAGAATGTGCAGCCAGAAGGCTGCGAATCGTGTGATCTCATCGGGTTCCTTCCGTGGGCTGCTGCGGTGAAGGGCTGGAGAGTGCGGGGAACTGGCCTCTGAGCTTGTCGATGCCGCGAGCGAGCTGGGACCGCACGGTGCTTGGTGAGATCTTCAGGTCGGCCGCGATCTCGTCATCCGACAGGTCATGGAAGTACCGCAGTACCACGACCGTCCGCATGCGAATCGGCAGACCCTGGAGGGCCCGGACCAGTTGGTCCCTCGTGTCCACCTGCCCGTACTGGTCCCCAGGGGCGGCACGGTCGCCGCCGTCCTGGTGCGGGACCGTGCGACGGAACCTCCGCCACCGGTCGTTGACCAGGTTCACCATGATCCGCCGCACGTAGGCCTCCGGAGCGTCCTTGGCGGCGATGGTGCGCCACTTGCGGCAGGCCCGCTCCAGGGTCTCCTGGACCAGGTCCTCCGCGGTTTCGCGGTTTCCCGTCAAGACGAGGGCCCCGCGGAACAGTACGGCCGACCGGGCGACGACAAAGTCGTGGAAGTCGTACTCCGACTCCGACTCCGCCGGTCCGGGCTCACCGATTCCCATACGGACATCGCGCTCGGTTGCCAGGTCCACATCCCCATCCCTTCCTGTCACCCCACCTCGACGGGAAAGCGGTCCCGCGTGCTGCACGCACATCGTGAGACCTGGGTCACAGTGCCGGGCCGCCAGAAGGAACGGGCCCGGCCCGGCGACCGGTGCGGACCAGGTTCGAGGCGGAAATGGACGCCGTCCGTGTCCCGCTTGCGGGCCCGCCCGCCCCGTCGCGGGGGGAGTGTCCGACCAGCTGGTCAGGGCGGGTTGACCTGGTTTCTCAGCGGACCGCCAGATGATCTCCCTGACACGATCACGCTCGTGACATGCGCGAGCAGCCCAACCGCCCATCACACCAGAGCCGTTGACCTGCACGAATCACGATGGAACTTCCTCGATGTGGACCCCTAGGTCACGAAGATGCCGGGCGTTGTCCGGGACCGGAAGATCGACTCGTCGAGCGACCCGGACAAGTTGGGCCAGCGACACCTATGGATTGATCGGCTTCGGACTCGCCCTTTCGTCGGCGGTCAGCAGACGCAGCGCGTCGCGATGGGCGAGATCCGGCGGAAGGTCGTCGCGGGACAGCCGTAAGCCGTAGGAGCGCAGTCGGGTCGCCGGCTCCCGGTTGCATCCTTGGAAGTGGTGTACGGGTTCGACCTGATCCGGGGGTTTGCTCCGGCGTCGGAGTGGGACACCATGGTCCGCGCCGGCCAGTCGTCCGAGAAGGCCGCGATGATCTACCAGCACTCCGACGACAAGCGGCAACGGGAGGTCGCCGCCGGGCTGGACGGCATGGTGCGCGCCGAGCGTGCGAAGCACCACACCGACGGCCGTCCGCACCACACTCAGGAGTCATCAGCGGACTCATGGTGCCCCAGTGGTGCAGCACCGGCTCTGACCTGGCCATACGCCATTTGAGCAGCTACGGATCCGGGACTGTGAGGGCCTCTGTTGACCGTGGCTGTCCGCTCTTATGGGCACGCTCTGGGCACGGCGTCGCCGGGTGCGCGGATCACGGGGGCGTACGGCCGTTTCGCCATGGTGGGTTCGTCGGAGTTCCCCCCACCGGGTGCCGTCGTCGCAACCGCATATGGCCGGCACGGTTCTCCGTGACGACCTGCCGCCGGTGCCAACGAGATGCACTGCGGGGTCAGGGGATCGGCTGTGTCGGGGCGGGCCAGGGCCCGAGTGATATGGAGTGGTCGAGCCCGGGCCTGGAGGTGCTGGCGGTGTGGCGTCCTCTTCAGCAGAGAGTCTTCCCCCCCTCGCCGGTTCGTTGGCCAGACGTAAAAGAGATCATGATGCTGGCCGCACTGTCGACCGCCGCCCTCGCCCTCGTCGCTCCGGCTCACGCCGAGAACGACAGCAGCTTCGGCCCCGGTGTGAACGCCGCGAACAACTGGAACTTCAGCGCCGCCGCGGTCTGCTTCCAGGAACTGGCCGTGGTCCCGGCGGGCGGCGCGTGGACCGGGAACACCTTCGACAACTGCACGAACGGAAACGTGCTCAACCACGCCGACTGATCGAGGGCCGTGTCAGCCCGTCCCAGCCGACACGGCCATCCGGAGCAGCAGCTGCACCACGGGGCACCTCAGGCCCAAGTCACTGGTTCGGGGCAGTTCTCTGGAACGGGAAGGCAGGCAGCAGGCTCTCCGCTTTGCGTACGGTTTCTCCCCACGGCTTCGAGACGCCCCGGCAAGCAGAACCCCAGGTCAGCGCTTGGTTGCGTCCAGGGAAGTGGTGTACGGGTTCGACCTGATCCGGGGGTTTGCTCCGGCGTTGGGATGAGGCCCGCATAGATGAACGGCCACCGGCT